>WOZT01000211.1:3163-9354 GCA_011620145.1 Gammaproteobacteria bacterium
TTGCGGCAGGACGAGGACGTCCTCGATACCTGGTTCTCCTCGGCCTTGTGGCCCTTCTCGACGCTGGGCTGGCCGCAGGCGACGCCCGAACTGGCCGCCTTCTACCCCACTTCCGTGCTGGTGACCGGCTTCGACATCATTTTCTTCTGGGTCGCCCGGATGATCATGATGGGGCTGAAATTCACCGGTGAGGTGCCGTTTCGGGAGATCTACATCCATGGTCTGGTGCGCGACGCCGAAGGCCAGAAGATGTCCAAGTCCAAGGGCAATGTGCTCGATCCGATCGATCTGATCGACGGCATCAGCCTGGATGCACTGGTGGCCAAGCGCACCAGCGGCCTGATGCAGCCGCAGATGGCGAAAAAGATCGAACAGGCCACCCGCCGCCAGTTCCCGGGCGGCATCGCCGCCTTCGGCACCGACGCCCTGCGCTACACCTTCTGTTCGCTCGCCTCCACCGGCCGCGACATCAAGTTCGATCTGGGGCGCATCGAAGGCTACCGCAACTTCTGCAACAAGCTGTGGAACGCCGCCCGTTTCGTGCTGATGAACACCGAAGGAGAGGACACCGGGCTTGGTGGCGAACCGATCGAATTGGGGCTGGCCGAACGCTGGATCATCTCGCGTTTGCAGCGTACCGAGGCGGGTGTGCGCGACCATCTGGACGGCTATCGCTTCGACCTCGCCGCCCAGGTGGCCTACGACTTTTTATGGGGCGAATACTGCGACTGGTACCTGGAACTGGCCAAGGTGACGCTGCAGAACGCCGATGCCGATCCTGCTCAGTTGCGCGGCACCCGGCGCACGCTGGTGCGGGTGCTGGAAACGGCGCTGCGGCTGCTGCACCCCTTCATGCCCTTCATCACCGAGGAGATCTGGCAGCGGGTGGCGCCACTGGCCGGCAAACCGGGCGACACATTGATGCGCCAGCGCTACCCCGAACCGGATACCGCGCGCATCGATGAGGCCGCCGAAACGGATATGGCCTGGGTCATGGCGTTCATCCTGGGGGTGCGCCGCATTCGCGGCGAAATGGACATCGCCCCCGGCCGAGCGCTGCCCGTGCTGCTGCAGGACGCCAGCGATGCTGATCGACGGCGGCTCGACGCCTACCTGCCCTATCTCAGCAAACTGGCACGGCTCGCCGAACTCGAATTCCTCCCGTCCGGCGCATCGGCCCCGGAGGCGGCGCTTGCCTTGGTGGGCGGCATGGGTGTCCTCGTTCCCCTGGCAGGACTGATCGACACGGCGGCGGAACAGCAGCGCTTGGACAAGGAAATCGCGCGTCTGGGTCAGGAGCGGGACAAGCTGAAAGGGCGCCTGGACAATCCCGCCTTTGTCGAACGCGCACCCGCCGAGGTGGTGGGCAAGGAACAGGCCCGCCTGGAAAGCCTGACCGCCGATCTGGCCCGACTGGAGAGCCAGAAAGCGCGCCTCGCCCGCTTGGCCTGAAGTCAGAAACATTCCGCCCGCCGGGAGCAGGGATGGATGACGCGACGCCGGGGGCCTGGACGATCGTCTCCAGGCCCCGACAACCGGTCAGTTCTGTCCGGCCTCTTCCTGGAGCGTCTTGAGATGCTTGCGCGTCAGTTCGTAGAACTGGCGCGAGGGTCCCACGTCCTCGAAGATGGGATCGCCCAACTCGTCCCGTGCCACCACCTGGGAACCCTCCCGGTAAGGCAGCAGGCCCTCGATCTCATCGAGGGCGGCGCTGATCAGTTCCCGCAGCAAATCATCCTCGCAGCGCGCCGGATACATCTCGTGCAAGGCCCGCAACCGGGCCAGGTCATGGATCGTCAGCCGCAGGCAGTAATCACGCTGGCTCAGGGGCGAATGCCCCTCACTTTCCCATGTCTTCAGCAATGCCTTGATCGCCATCTTCCGCACTCACCTTTATCTCAAATTCGCGGGCGCCATCAGCACCCAAATTAGCTTCAGGGCGCGGGATGCCCGGCCTGAGCCAGCAACAGCCGCACACCCAGCCAGATCAGTCCAATCAACACCACCGTGGCCGCCGCGCCGACCGCGATGAAGGCAAAGGGGCTGCCACTGGTGAAATCCCGTTGACGATTCTTCTCGCTCTGAACCCCCAGCAAGGCCGCCAGCACACTGCCCATCACCTGCCAGAATCCCATGCGTTCATCGCGCTGCGTCATCTCATTCTCCGTTTGCAAACCGACCGACCGATCATTTCCCGTTCGGCTCTCGTCATATTCTACCGAGGTCGGCCGAAAACCTCATTTGAAGCCCTGTTCAGTTCTCCGGAGTGCCCATGTCCGACGTATTCGATCTTCCTCTCCCGCCCCTGATTGATGAGCGGCCGCTGACCCTCATCCATGAGGCCATCGATCAGGTCGCGCGTGTCGTCCTCGGCAAGGAACACCAGATCCGCCAGGCAGTGGCCTGCCTGCTGGCCGAGGGGCATTTGTTGCTGGAAGACGTACCCGGTGTGGGCAAGACCACCCTGGCCCATGCGCTGGCGCGCAGCCTGGGGCTGGAATTCCAGCGCGTCCAGTTCACCAGCGACATGCTGCCCGCCGACATCACCGGCACCTCCATCTATGACCGCGCCAGTGGTCGCTTCACCTTCCATCCGGGGCCGGTCTTCACCCAGTTGATGCTGGCCGATGAGATCAACCGGGCGACACCACGTACCCAGAGCGCGCTGCTGGAAGCCATGGAAGAAGGCCAGGTCAGCGTGGACGGCGTCAGTCACCGGCTGCCCCAACCCTTCTTCGTCATCGCCACCCAGAACCCCACCCGCCAGACGGGCACCTTCGCCCTGCCCGAATCACAACTCGACCGTTTTCTGCTGCGCATCAGCCTGGGTTATCCGGACCCGGAGGCCGAGCGGGCGCTGCTGCGCCTCGGGGAGCGGCGCAGCGCACTGGCGCAATTGCCCAGTCGACTCAGCGCCATCGATCTGTTGGATCTGCAACGGCAGGTGCGCCGGGTGCACCTGGCCGAACCGCTGCTGTCCTATGTGCTCGCGCTGCTCGACTACACGCGGCGCTGTGGGCGGTTTCGCGAAGGGCTCTCGCCGCGCGCGGGATTGGGCCTGGTGCGCGCCGCGCAGGCCTGGGCCTTGTTGGCGGGGCGCCAGCATGTGTTGCCGGAGGATGTGCAGGCGCTGTTCGAACCTCTGGCTGGCCATCGCCTGCAGCCGCTGGAAGGCCGTGAGGAGCAGCCCATCGGTCCGCGCGACATCCTGACCGCGGTGGCGGTGCCCTGACCATGCCTGGGGCCGTGATGCGTCATGCCTGGGTGCTGCGCTGGGTCAATCGGCGCCATCCCCCGGTCACCGGACCCATCCGTGTGGAACGCAACCGCATCTATATCCTGCCCACCCGGCAGGGCTGGGGATTCGCCCTGCTGCTGGGGATCATGCTCTTGGCCGCCCTCAACTATGGCAACAGCCTGCTGTTCGTGGTCTGCTTCTGGATGGGCGGCGCGGCCTTCCTGGCCATGTATCACACCCACCGCAACCTGCTGGGACTGGTCCTCACGGGACAAGACGCTGCGCCCGTATTCGCCGGAAACCCGGCCATGTTCACGCTGCGTCTTTCCCACCCCGACACCCTGCCCCGCTACGGGCTGCGCCTCCATCACGATGCGCAGATCCTGGCGCTCGCAGCGCTGCCCGCAGGCGCCGAAACGCCCATTCCCTTCGCCATTCCGGCTCCCCGACGCGGACGTCTGACAGTCCCCCGCCTGGGACTGTCGACCACCTATCCGCTCGGATTGTTCGAAGCCTGGACCTGGATTCATCCGGCGCTGGAAACCCTGGTCTATCCGCATCCGGCCCGGCAGGCGCCGCTGCCAAGGGGCGCTGCGGCGCAGGGCGGGCTGGGCACGGCATCCGATCACGGAGAGGGCAGTGAGGACTATCGCGGCCTGCGCAGTTACCGCGCCGGCGATGGCGCGCACCACATCGCCTGGCGCACGCTGGCGCGGGAACGAGGGCTCATGGTCAAACAATTCAGCGAAACCGATCAGCCCGAATGGCGGTTGGACTGGACACAGTTTGCCCACGAAACGGAAGCCGAACGCATTCTGTCGCTGCTGTGCCGCCAGGCCCTGGAGGCGCACGAGCGCAGCGCGCCGTTCGCCCTGCGCTTGCCCGATCGCCAGTTGCCCTTGGGAGTCGGCGAGCGCCACCTGCAACAGGCACTGCGCCACCTCGCCCTGTTCGGTCTGCCGGCACGGGCAGCGCCATGAAGGCCGTCCGGCCCGGCCGCACGCTTGCCCTGCTGCTGGGTTGCGTCGCCATCGCCTATCTGCCGCACCTGACCCATCTGCCGCTGTGGGTTAGCGGTGCACTGGCCGGTTGCGCTGCGGGACTCATTGCCATCACAGCCGGATGGATGACGGCACCTGGGCGCTGGCTGCGGCTGGGGCTGGCACTTGCCGGTCTGGCGGCGGTGGCGGTCCAGTATGGGCGCGTCAATGGCGCCGACTCGGGCAGCGCCCTGCTGGCGCTGATGCTGGGGCTCAAGCTGCTGGAGATTCGCACCGGACGGGATCGCATCCTGGTGGTGTATCTGTGTTTTTTTCTGCTGGGCAGCGGGTTTCTGCACGACCAGGCCTTGCCCGGCGGCGCGCTGGCGCTACTGGGCCTGCTGCCGCTGACCGGCGCCTGGATTTTGTTGCAGGCGGGCGCGGACGGACCGTCGCCCGCCATGGCCCTGCGCACTGCAGCGGTGCTTCTGGCCCAGGCGCTGCCCCTGATGTTGATTCTGTTCCTGCTGTTTCCGCGTCTGTCGGGGCCGTTGTGGAGCATTCCGCGGGATACCGGAACCACCCGGTTCGGACTGAGCGACCACATGGCCCCTGGCGCCATCACGGCGCTGGGCCAATCCGGGGAGGTGGCTTTCCGCGCGCGTTTCTTTGGTCCCACACCGCCGCCCACGTCGCGGTATTGGCGCGCTTTGGTGTTGTGGGATTACGACGGGCTGACGTGGCGCAATCAGCAACCGGCAGAAATCGGCCTCACGCCGCTGATTGCGCAGGGCAACCCCGTCAGTTACGAAATTACCTTAGAGCCCCAGGGACAACCCTGGCTGCCGCTGCTCGACGTTCCCGCCCGGCTGGAGCGCCCCCAGGCGCGGCTCACGGGACGCGAGGCCATCGAGGGCAAGCCAGTGGAAGAACGCCTGCGTTACGAAGCCAGCTCCTATTTGAACTACCGACTTGCCGCGGAACTCGACCCGGGTCTGCGCGGACGCGCCTTGGCGCTGCCCGAAAAAGGCAATAACGCGGCACGCGCGCTCGCTGAACAGTGGCAGGCGCGTCTCGCCGATCCGGCGGAGCGCGCCCGCGCAGCGCTGACTTTGTTCCGACAAGCGCCCTTCTACTACACCCTCGACCCGCCACCCTTGGGCCCAAACGGGATCGACGATTTTCTGTTCAACACCCGGCGCGGGTTTTGTGAACACTATGCCGGCGCCTTTGTGTTCCTGATGCGGGCAGCCGGGGTCCCGGCGCGCGTGGTGACCGGCTACCAGGGCGGCGAGACCAATCCCCTGGGGGATTATCTGATCGTGCGCCAGGCCGACGCCCATGCCTGGGCTGAAATCTGGCTCGCAGACCGGGGATGGGTGCGCATCGATCCCACCGCGGCCGTCGCCCCGGAGCGGATCGAGGACGGCGCGGCCGCAGCGCTGGCGGGTGAACTGTCGGCACCGGTGCGCCTGCTGCGCGAGAGCCAAACGCTGCAACGCCTGCGCCTGAGCTGGGACGCAGTGAACTACCGCTGGAATGACTGGGTGCTGGGTTATGGCCCGGAAAAGCAACGCACGACGCTGACTCAGTTGGGTTTTGAGTCGGTCGAACCGGGACGGTTGATGGGGTGGATGACGCTCATCACCGTGGGCATGGGCGCGATGGTGGGACTGTGGATGGGACGCCGGCGCGAATATCGCCCTGACGATGATCCCGTGGCCGCGGGTTTCGCCCGCCTGAAGCGTCGATTGTCACGGGCGGGCTATCCAGTTCGAGCGGGGGAGGGGCCGCGGGATTATCTGGCCCGCTGCGCCGCAGCCGAGCCGGCCTGGCATGCCCCGCTCGGCGAGCTGTGTGAGCAATACCTGGCCTTGCGCTACGGCCCCGAGCCCGCGCCGCAGGCGTTGCCGCGCTTCAAAAAGACGCTGCGGCGGTTTCATCCCCGCTGGCTGCGCCTGCGCGGGCGCATG
>WOZT01000050.1:0-1569 GCA_011620145.1 Gammaproteobacteria bacterium
GCGCCCTGCTGCATCAGCACGCGGATTTCCTCATCACTGACCGATGGCCCGGAGCGTGCCCGCGCACCCAGCAGGCGCAGCATCAGATCGCTGGCGGTGGCCAGAATCACCACCAACGGACGGGCTACCCGGGAGAGGCCATGCATCGGCAGTGCAATGCGAGAGGCAACACTTTCAGGCGCCAGCAGTGCCAGTCGCTTGGGCACCAGCTCACCCACGACCACGGAGAAAAAGGTGAGGCCGATCACCACGGTGCCCAGCGAAATGCTGTGGCTGTAGGGCGCCAGCGTCGGGAAGTTGACCAGCCAGGCGGCGAAAGGATCGGCCAGGGTGCGTTCGCCGACGGCGCCGCTCAGGATGCCGACGGTGGTAATGCCGACCTGAATGGTGGAGAGAAAGTTGGAGGGGGACTCATGCAAGGCCAGGGCCACGCTGGCGCCGGGGTGTTTTCGTTCGGCCAGGTTTTGCAGGCGAGCTTGACGCGAAGAGACGACGGCCATCTCGGACAAGGCAAACAAGGCATTGAGCAGGATCAGGAAAGGAAGAAGCAATAAGTCCATTTTAAGGGCTGCACATCGCCGCATGACGGCGCCCAGCCTCGGGAAAAAGGGATTTCATCCTAAGACAGTTGGCGCAGGCGGGCAATCCTGCGTGGGACGCGACGATGGCGGATGATCTGATCGATCAGCAAGAAATGCTTAAGTGATGCTCTCAACGTGAATCCTGACAATTCCGTGAATCTTCATCAGATCATGCTTGGTGGGCGATCGGATGGTGTCTTTCCGCGCAAAGGGGAGCGCTATCCGGCGAGATCAGGTGCGGCAGGGGATCATTCCGGAGGCCGGACATGGCGATGATCAGTTCCCGTGGTAGGCGGCTTGCCTGGGGTTGGCTGATGCTGCTCGGCGTGCAGATCGGTATGCCGCTCCAGGCCCAGGTGCGTCAGCTCGATGACACCGGCCGCTGGGTGGAATTGGCGGCTCCGGCCCGCCGCATCGTCAGCCTGGCGCCTCATGTGACCGAACTGCTGTTCGCCGCCGGGGCGGGCAGCGGGGTCGTCGGGGGCGTGGCGTACAGCGACTATCCGCCTGCCGCGCGCGGCTTGCCCTCGGTGGGCAGTTATACCGGCGTGGATGTGGAGGCCATCCTGGCGCTGCGGCCCGATCTGGTGGTGGGCTGGCAGGGTGGCAATGCGCCGGATCAGCTGGATCTGCTGGCTCGCATGGGGCTGCCGGTTTATCGCAGCGATCCCCGGACGCTGGCCGATATTCCTACCAGTCTGCGGCGGTTGGGGCAACTTGCCGGCACTGCGGATCAGGCCGAATCCGCGGCAGCTGCGTTTGAAACCGGTCTTGCGACCCTGGCCGCAAGCCACCGGGAGGCGCGCCGGTTGCGGGTGTTCTATCAGGTGTGGGACACGCCCTTGATGACAGTCGGTGGCGACCATTGGATCAGCCAAGTCATCGCACTTTGCGGCGGAGACAATCCCTTTGCGGGACTACGCACCCTTACCCCCACGGTGTCGTTGGAGGCGGTGCTGGCAGCGGCGCCGGAGGTGATCCTGGCCGG
>WOZT01000050.1:1669-3096 GCA_011620145.1 Gammaproteobacteria bacterium
TTGGGGCCGGATGGCTTTGCTTTGCACATACCCGGTACGCCGTGCCGCGATTCGGCGGTCAGGGCAGCAGGAGCAATTTGCCCGTGGTCTGGCCGCTTTCCAGCGCCCGATGGGCGGCAGCAGCTTCGGTCAAGGGAAAGGTCTGGTCTACCCGCAGTTGCAGCCGCCCCGCCTGCAGGTTGGCGAACAGGGCTTCGGCATGCGAAAGCAGCGCTGCGCGCTCGGCGATGTAGTGGAACAGACTGGGGCGGGTGAGGAAAAAAGAACCCGCGGCCAGACGGGCAGGATCCACCGGCGCCACCGGGCCGCTGGACTGGCCGAACAGCACCAGCATGCCCCGGCGCGCGAGTACAGCCAGCGAGCCATCGAAGGTGGCCGCGCCAATGCCATCGAAGACCGCCCGCACGCCCGCGCCACCCGTCCAGTCCAGACAGGCCGCCACGACATCCTCCCGGCTGCGGTCGACCACCCGCTCGGCCCCCAGATCCCGCACCAGATCGACCTTGCCCGCACTGCCGACCGTGGCGATCACGCGCGCGCCCCGCGCCCGGGCCATCTGGATCAGCAGCCGGCCCACCCCGCCGGCCCCGGCGTGGACCAGGACCCGATCCCCCGGCGCCAGGGGACAGGTTTCGCTGGTCAGAATCTGCGCCGTCAGGCCCTGCAGCAGTCCAGTCGCCGCCTGCTGCGCCGTGACCTCCGGCGGCAGCGGGATCAACCGTTCGGCGGGGATGGCGGCCTGTTCGGCATAGCTGCCCGCGACCCCCGCCCAGGCCACGCGATCCCCGATCCGGAACGCCGTGACCTCGGCGCCCAGCGCACACACGGTGCCGGCGCCCTCCACACCCGGCGTGAACGGGAGAGGTTGCGGATACAGGCCGCTGCGGTGGTAACAGTCGATGAAATTGACGCCCGCGGCTTCCACCGCGACGACGACTTCGTCCGGTGCCGGGACCGGATCGGGCACGATTTCGGCAGTCAGGACGTCCGGGCCGCCGGTACGATGGATGCGCATGGCCTGCATGGGCGTGGCTCCGTTGTGGCGGGGATCAGGCGGCGCGCAGGGCGGCCGGATCGATGGGCAGGCGGCGAATGCGCGTGCCGGTGGCGTGGTGGATGGCGTTGCAGACCGCCGGCGCAATGGGCGGTGTCGCCGGCTCGCCCACGCCGCCCGGCGCCTCGTCGCTGTCGATGAGGTGCACCTCCACCCGCGGCATCTCGTTCATCCGCAACACCCGGTAGCTGTCGAAATTGCCCTGCGTCACGGCGCCATCCTGGATGGTGATGGCGCCGAACAGGGCCGCGCTCAATCCGTAGGCCATGCCGCCTTCCATCTGTGCACGCACGGTCAGTGGATTGACCACCTGGCCGCAATCCACGGCGATGACCACGCGCTGCACCTGCACCTGGCCATCCGCGCTTACCGA
>WOZT01000050.1:3196-9285 GCA_011620145.1 Gammaproteobacteria bacterium
GTGCCACGCGGTCCAGTACCGCCAGATGACGGGGATGATCGACCAGCAGGCGGCGTCGGAATGCTACCGGATCCTCCGCGCGTTGGGCGGCGAGCTCGTCGATGAAACTCTCCACCGCGAAGGCGGTGTGGGAGTGGCCCACTGAGCGCCAGAATCCGAGCGGTACGCTATAGGGCCGCAAGGTCGCGAATTCCACCCGCAAGTTGGGGATGGCGTAAGGATTCTCGCGCGCACCTTCGAAGCCGACGAAATCAGGAATCATCCCGGTTGCCAGGGCCATGCCCTGGGCCACGGCGTTCTTGACTTGGCGCGGCGCGCGATTGGGCAGGGCGGCAGGTGCCAGATCGGGCAGCGCCTGGGCGATGATGGAAGGGCCGGCCACCCGATGCAGCCAGGCGGTCGGCTCATCGGCCTGATCAAGCGCGGCCGTGAGGCGATGGGATACCGGCGGCCGGTAGAAGTCGTGGCCGGTGTCGTCCTCCCGCGTCCAGATGACTTTCACGGGGTGGGGTGTCTTGAGCGCGCAGGCCACGGCCTCGGCGACGAAATCATTGGCCACGCGGCGGCCAAAGCCACCCCCCAGCTGGGTGGTATGCACCACGACATCGGCAACGGCCAGGCCGGCCAGCGCGGCGGCCGTGTCCCGTGCGCCGCCCTGATTCTGCGTCGGCACCCACAGTTCGCAGCGGCCCTCGTGAATCCAGGCAGTGGCATTCATCGGCTCCATGGTGGCGTGGGCCAGCAGGGGCACTTCATAGATGGATTCCAGGGTGCGCGGCGCCTGCTCGAGGACCTCCAAGGGGCTGCCATCCTGGCGAACCCGCAAACCGGGGTGGGCCAGCAGTCCCCGCAACTGCGCCGCGACGGTGGTGCTGTCAGCGGCCGGGGCGGGGGGCGGATCCCAGGTGATCGCCAAGGCATCGCGCCCCTGGCGCGCGGCCCAATAGCCCTCGGCCAGTACGGCCACGCCGCTGGCGATGACGAACACCTCCCGCACCCCCGGCACGGCCCGCGCCGCGGCATCCTCCAGATGCAGCAGCCGCGCGCCGAAGACGGGCGGTCGGGCGATGCAGGCCACCAGAAGATCGGGCAGGCGCACGTCCATGCCGAATCCGGCGCGACCGGTGACCTTGTCGTGGGCATCGAGCCGGGGCTGGTCGTGACCGATGAGGCGGAACTGAGCGGGCGACTTGAGCATCACCTTGCGGGGCACCGGTTGAGCGGCGGCCTCCGTCGCCAGTTCGCCATATCCCGCCTGTCGACCGCTGGCATCGTGATGGATCTGCCCCGCCTGGGCACGGCATTCGGCCACGGGCACCTGCCAACGCGCCGCTGCGGCGGCCCGCAGCATCTCCCGGGCTGCGGCGCCGGCCTCGCGCAGCGGTTCCCATGAGGTCATCACCGACGTGCTGCCGCCGGTCGCCTGGATGAACATCATGGGGTTGTCATAGACGCGATCGGCGGGGGCAAAGGCCACCGTCACCCTTTCCAGGTCCACTTCCAGTTCCTCGGCCAGCAGCATGGGCAGCGCAGTCATCACGCCCTGGCCCATTTCCGCGCGCGCCACCAACAGGGTCACCGCGCCGTCGGGATCGATACGGATCCAGGCATTGGGGGCGAAACGGCCCGCCGCATCCGGGCCCACCTCCGGCGCGCAGCCGGTGAGTTGCAGGCCCAGCACCAGGGCGCCTCCGCCGGCGGCTGTCAGTTGCAGAAAATGGCGCCGACCGGGATTGAACTTCATGGTCATCGATCAGCCCTCCCGCATCAACGCAGCGGCGCGATGGATGGCCTGGCGGATGCGATCGTAAGTGCCGCAGCGGCAGATGTTGCCGGCCATGGCGCTGTCGATGTCGGCATCGGTGGGGTTGGAATGGCCCGCCAAGAGCGCGGCAGCCGACATGATCTGCCCCGATTGGCAATATCCGCACTGCGGCACATCCAGTTCCAGCCAGGCGCGCTGGACAGGATGCAGTGTGTCTCCGGCCAGTCCTTCAATGGTGGTGATTCGCTGTCCTGCAACAGCTGCAACAGGTGTGACACAGGATCGAATCGGCGCGCCGTTCAGATGCACGGTACAGGCGCCGCACAGGGCCATGCCGCAGCCGAACTTGGTGCCGGTGAGCTCCAGGTTTTCGCGCAAGACCCAGAGGAGTGGCATCTGAGGATCTGCGGCCACTTCGACCGGCTCACCATTGAGTTCAAAGGCGATCATGGCATGCATCCATTGGGCGATCGGGGGAATCTGATGCTAAAGTTAGCACAGGAATTTTCCCGGCTGTTGCCGTCCTCGGTGTCGCATGGAGGCGGCGCTTGTCATGACCCCGAACGATCCGGCCGAACAAAAAGCCCAACGCCTGCGCATCCAGCGTTTTTCGCTGGCCGCCTTTTCCTATCTCGTTGGCGGCGTGTTGCTGCTGGCGGTGAGCGTGTTGGGGAGCGGTGAAATCCCGCTGACGCCGGCGGTGGCCGCCGTTTTCGTGGCCCTGGTGGTGGTCGCCAATCTCGGTTTTTACGTCCTGTTGCGCAGTGGCGCGAACCTGCGCTTCCGTGATCCCAGCCTGACCATTCCACAGATGGCCTTCGGCATCGCGCTCATTACCTATCTGATCTATTTCGCCGGCCCCTATCGCGGCCTGCTGTCGATTTTCTATCTGGCGGTCATGACGTTCGGTCTGTTCCACCTCAACACCCGCCAGTTGCTCGGGATAAGTGCCTATACCGTCGCCTGCTTCACGCTCATGGCGGTGTTGCTCAAGCTGCGCCACCCCGAGACGGTTTCCTTCCTCGACCTGTTCGCCCAGTTGGCCGTGATCAGCGGCCTGTTGCCCTGGTTCGCGGTATTGGGGGGACACATCAGTACGCTGCGGCGGCGGCTGGTCGAGGGCAATCGCCGCCTCGAACAGGCACTGGAACAGATTCGCCAGATTGCCATCCGCGACGATCTGACCCAGGTCTTCAACCGGCGCCATCTCATGGACCTCTTGATGCACCAGAAGGCCATCGCGGATCGGGGCCAGTATCGCTTCAGCCTGTGTATGCTGGATCTGGATTATTTCAAGCGCATCAATGACAACCATGGCCATCTGGCGGGAGATCAGGCGCTGCGGGTGGTCGCTGAGATTCTGCACGAGCAGGTGCGGGTGGGGGATATCCTGGGCCGCTACGGCGGCGAGGAGTTCCTGGTGCTGCTGAGCGAGACGACGCTGATGGGCGCGGTGGAGACTGCGGAACGGCTACGGCAACAGATTGAGCGCAATAGCGCCGAACACATGCCTCATAAGCTTCCCGTCACCGCCTCCATCGGCGTCACCGAATACGCCCCCGGCGAGTCCATCGAAACCGCGCTTGGCCGGGCCGATCGGGCGCTTTATCGCGCCAAGGGAGCCGGGCGTAATTGCGTTCGCATGGAGCCGCCGCCTTCCAATGATCCCGTGCCCCGCGCTGCCGTTCCCTCCTGAATCAGTCCCCGCCAGCGCTATTCCCGCTGTCGTTCTCAGCCTGTTGAGCCATAATGCCCGCGTTCTCAAAGCCCTTGATCCACCCGGAGTGTTGCGCCATGCGCCCTTTGTGCTTGCTTGTCCTGACTGGCTTCATGGCCCTGCCGGCTGGCGCCGCCGAAGTCTCCCCGTTTGCCACCAAACCCGGCCAGTGGGAAATGAAAACCCAACACAACGGCAAGGCCATGCCGGTCATCCGCACCTGCGTGGATGAGGAAACCGCCGCCCAGGCCGAGAAAACGCTCGCCAGTCCCGAGATCCCCAAGGAGTGCAAGGCGCTCTCACAGCACACCAAGGGTCAGGAAATGCGCTTTGAATATGTTTGTGACGACCCAGGTCAACAGGTTCACGTGCGCGGTCAGGGCCGCCGGTTGAGCGAAAACGCTTTCGAATCGCAGCTTGAAACGCTGGAAAATGGCCAGGTGACAGGCACCACCCTGATCGCCGGGCAATGGCTGGGGGCCTGTCCGGCACAGGCCAGGAACACCATCGATATTCCCGGCGTTGGCCAAATGGACATGGATCAACTGGAGCGGATGGCGAAGGAGTTGGGTGGCACGGCGGGCCGCTGACGCCTGAGTTGGCCCCTTACAGATGGATGCCTCGGCCAGTGTCCCCCCTGAATCTTGCGCTGGCCCACAGCCTGCGGGAAATCGATGCGGCCTTGGGACAACCCAAGGGCAGCGCTTTCCGGGCCTTCAAATCCTTGCCGTTGCGGGAAGGCATTGATTTCCAGGTGTTGCATCCAGTCTGCGATGGCCCCGCTTTTACCGCCGTGCGGGCGGCCGGGCGGCTCTATCCCGGCGCGCTGCGCGCCATCCTGGTCAGCGATGAGGCCCGCCGCCGCATCGAGCAGGTCTTGAAGTCTGGCGTGGAAGCGTCCGATGGATGATTCGGCGCATGGCGTCGGTCGCGCATTTTTCCGCCTCCTGCAAAGATGGCGGTCCAAAACAAAAGCGCTGAACCGTTGGCTTCCACGCAGGGATCGGGGCTGCAGCGAGACTCGGCAGCCTGTAGTTCAGCGCAGACGCAAGCCACGCATGGCAGTTGGACCACGGTCGTGGGCTTGTCGCGAGGCCAAATGGCTGGCTCAGCGCCCGCTAGGAGCGGAACAGCCGGCTGTGTTGGATCTCGTGGTGCGCGCTGGCCAGCGCCAATCCCGGCAAGGCCATGCCAAGTTCGTCATCTTCCAGGTTCAGCCCCGAGTCCAGTGCGGCGCGGATCGCTGGGTGCAACCTGTTGAGGAGGCGTTGCGCGCCGGTCTGGCCCAGCACACCGAGCTTGATGAGCGCAGTAGCCTGATTCTCGCTCCAGGCCCATAGGTAACCCAGGACGGCCATGCGCGCCGGCAAATCCGCATGCACCGTCGCCAGCGCGAAGGCTGCGGTATAACTGAGCGGCTTACCGCCTTGGGACGCCTGCCAGCGCTGCGCTACTGGCGCGTCCAGATCAAGCAGCAGTCGCAACAGGGCAGCGCCGATGTGAGTGTCTTCCTGCAGCAGTTCGCGGGTTTCACGGCAGGCCAGCAACCAGCGATTCCATTGCGCAGAAATATCAATATCTTGCGTCGTTATGGCCTCATGCAGACGCAGCAGTACAGGCACGTCCAATCGGGCAAGCGCCTGATCCAGCACGGCCGTTAACCAATCCACCGCTTGAGCTTCATTGCCGATCCAGTTCGCCTGCACCGCCGCTTCCAGCCCCTGCGACCAGGCAAAGGCGCCGACCGGCAGGCTGGGGCTGGTCAATTGCAACAGGCGCAGCAGGCCGAGCTCGTCCAGATCAGGGGGCATCGCGGGGCGATCCGGGCAGGGATTCGGAGTCATGCGGATGGGTTGCGTGGGCATGTCCGCCGCCAAAGTAAGCGCCGCTTTCCGGCTCGAACGGCGCCTGTTCACAGGCCACCGGCAGCCCCAGCGCGGCCACCATGCCGTCCAGCACATGATCATGCCGGTAGCGCAGCCAGTCCGCGCCGATCTGCAGTGGCACATGGCGGTTGCCCAAGTGATAACAGATCCGCGCCAGCAACCGGGGATCTTGCGATCGGGCGGTGGATACGGTCTCATCCGCCGCCCGCACGCGGATGACCTGACCCGCTTCATCCCGCAGCCGGTCGCCGTCGCGCAGCACGGTACCGCGTGGCAAGAGCAGCGCCCGCTCGCTGCCGTCGTCCAGGCGCACCCGCTGTCGGCTGCGCTGGCGCGCGTCGAAGGGCAGCGTTAGAGTCAATTCGTCTGGGGCATCCTCTCGTTGTGGTTCGGGCGTCAGGCGCACACGGATTTCCAGCATGTCAGACTCCAGGAGGGGACAAGGTTGACGGGCGTATGTGGCTTGAGCCGATGCCACTCGCTTGATTATCCCATCGCCGCCGGAAAATTCGGAAAAGCCGGGATACCTGAGGTTGGGCTAAACATGCGGAACCTGGAGCCTTAAATGGCCCTTGGATGAAAAAGAACGCCGCCAAAAGCGCGCCACTGGGCGGTGTGTTCTGGGATGGTGGCGCCGAAGTTTTCATCAACAAGGGCCCTAATGGCCGGTGGACGGATACCCTGACCGCCGCTGAAGTGGCGGAATACGAAGCGCGTGCCC
>WOZT01000299.1 GCA_011620145.1 Gammaproteobacteria bacterium
GCAGCGACGAACCGCGAGTCTGAACAGTGGAATGCCAGGGCGCTGACCCGCAGCGATTGCGGACGCCTGCTTTTTGATGGTGCTGTCAGCGCACCAATTCCGATAAAGCCTCTTTTTTTGGTGCGAAATGGTGCCCCGCTTGGGGTGCTGTGTTCCGCTGCGGCGCCCATTCCGGGCCGTTCCTTTTCGGATCCACTGGCAAAACCATGGAGGCTGGATGGATTCCTCTGTTGGAATCCATAATTAAAACAAGGCATTAAATCGGTTGCCACGCCGGGAAGGGCGTCGTGAAAAAATGGCTGGCGCCTGTTTGAGCCATGGTGGGGCAGGGGCTTTCCGGATGGCGCGAGTTACGCCCTTTTCTGGCGCAGATCTTGCTGGTCGCCCTGCAGTCATATCGCACGCGCCCCGGAGTTTCCATGTCCGAAAAACTCAATTTGCTGTCCTTCAAGGGCAATATGCGCATCCTGCACCTGAGCTGGATCGCCTTTTTCATCTCCTTCGCGGTCTGGTTCAACCATGCGCCGCTGATGTCCACCCTGCGCCAGAATTTCGGACTGACGGATCAGGAGGTCGGCATCCTGCTGATCCTGAACGTGGCGCTGACCATTCCGGCGCGCATCCTGGTCGGCATGCTGGTGGATCGCTTCGGCCCGCGACGGATGTTTACCCTGATTCTGGTCAGTGCCGGACTGGTCTGCTTTTCCTTCGCGCTTGCCCAGAACTTCACGCAACTGGCCGTGACCCGCTTTCTGCTCGGCTTCGTCGGTGCGGGCTTCGTGGTAGGCATTCGCATGATCGGCGAGTGGTTTCCTGCTCGCCAGACCGGCATCGCCCAGGGCATCTATGGCGGCTGGGGCAATTTCGGCTCGGCGGCCTCGGCCATGCTGCTGCCCGCGCTGGCGCTGTGGTATGGCGGCGCAAATGGCTGGCGATTCGCCATTGCGGCCACCGGCGTGGTGGCCATCGGCTATGGTCTGTTCTATTACCGATCGGTGGAAGACACCCCCAAGGGCTCGACCTACTTCAAGCCCAAGAAGATGGGCGCCATGGAAGTCACCAGTCGGAGCGATCTGTTGCTCTATCTGCTGATGAGTCTGCCTATTTATGGCGCATTGGGTTTGCTCGCCTGGAAGCTGTCGCCGCTGGGCCTCAACTGGTTCGGCATGCCGTTGACCCTCGCCCTTTATGCCGGCATCGCCGCAATCTATGCCTACCAGGCGTGGCACATCTATCTGGTCAATCGCGAAATACTTTCCAAGCCGGTGCCGGAGCTGTTCCGCTACCGTTTCCGCCAGGTGGCGATTCTGGATCTGGCCTATCTGGTGACCTTTGGCTCTGAACTGGCACTGGTCTCGATGCTGCCACTGTTTTATCTCGATCAGTTTCACCTCTCGCCGGTGATGGCGGGCATTCTGGCGGGGATTTATCCGGTGATGAATCTGATTGCACGGCCGGCGGGCGGCATCCTGAGCGATCGCATCGGTCGCCGCCGCAGCCTGCTGTTGCTGTTCACCGGCATCACCGGCAGCTTCCTGCTGTTGGGGCAGGTAACACCGGAGTGGCCGGTGGCGCTGGTGGTGGCCAACACCCTGCTGTGTGGCCTGTTCGCCAAGGGCGGCTCCGGGGCCGTGTTCGCCATGGTGCCGTTGATCCAGCGCCGCATGACCGGCCAGATTGCGGGCATGGCGGGGGCCTACGGCAACGTCGGCGGGCTGGTGTTCCTGACGGTGCTGTCCTTCGTCTCGCCGCAGGTCTTCTTCCTGGTCATCGGCGGCGCGGCGCTGGTTGTGCTGGCGCTGGTGGCGCTGCTGCTGCTCGAACCACGCGGAGAGACGGCGGAAATCCTGCCCGATGGCACCGTGCAACTGATCAAGGTGGGCTGAGCAGGCGTGGCAATGAATTCTGGAAGCCTGCTGCGCCTGCCAGGACCCATCCGGGCATGAGCGCGACGACCAGGGATTTGGTATCGATTGGCCAGTATTCAGATCGTGGGGTGAAGACCGAGAACCAGGACAGCTATGGCGTGCTGGTGCCCGAGTCGCCCCTGCTGGAGAGCAAGGGCATCGTCGCGGTCATGGCCGATGGGGTCAGCGGCAGCGAGGCCGGGCGCATCGCCAGCGAGACCACGGTCAAGAGCCTGTTGCACGATTACGCCTGCACCGCCGAATCCTGGACGGTGAAGACTTCGGTGGAGAAGGTGTTGCAGGCGACCAACCGCTGGCTCTGCGGCCAGGGTGGCGGGAGTCTGCGCCGCAGTTGCGCCACCACCTTGAGCGCCCTGGTGGTCAAGTCCGCCACGGCACATCTTTTCCATGTCGGCGATACCCGCATCTACCGCCTGCGCGGCAGCGAACTCACCCAACTGACCCAGGACCACCGCATCTGGCTGTCGGAGGAGAAAAACTTCCTGACTCGGGCACTCGGCATCGACCTGCATCTGGACATCGATTACCGTCATTTTCCGGTCGAGGTGGGCGATACCTTCATTTTCACGACCGACGGCGTCCACGAATATGTCAGCGAACAGGCGCTCATCAATCAGGTCCTGACCCATGCCGCTCATCTGGATCGGGCGGCCCGGGAAATTGCCACCGCCGCCCTGCGCGCGGGTAGCCCGGACAATGTGAGCTGCCAGATGGTCCGCTTCGATCACCTGCCGCAGCTCGACGCACGGGCGTGGCTGGACCGCCTGACTGAAAAGCCCTTTCCGCCCGATCTTGAGCCGGGAATGCGGCTGGATGGTTACCGGATCGTGCGCGGACTCCATGCCAGCGCGCGCAGTCAGGTCTATCTGGCGGTGGATGAGGAAAGTGGGGCCTCGGTGGTGATCAAGACCCCCTCGGTCAACTACCAGGACGATGCGGTTTATCTCGATCTCTTCAGTCACGAGGAATGGGTGGGCAAGCGCCTGCACAGTCCCCATGTGCTGCAGATGATCGAGCCCGTCCGGCCGCGGCAATTCCTGTACAGCGTGTCCGAATATGTCGACGGCCAGACCCTGCGGCACTGGATGCACGAACATCCCCAGGCGGATCTGCAGGTGGTGCGCGACCTGGTCGGGCAGATCGCCCGTGGCCTGATGGCCTTTCACCGGCTCGAAATGATTCACCAGGATCTCAAGCCGGAGAACCTGATCATCGACCGCCAGGGCACGGTGAAGATCATCGATTTCGGTTCCACCAAGATCGCCGGGGTGGAGGAAATTGCCACGCCGATCCAGCGCCTGACCTTGCTCGGTACCCGCCACTACACCGCCCCCGAGTACCTGCTGGGCGAGCCGTGCAGCGCCCGTTCCGATCTCTTTTCCCTGGCGGTGATCACCTATGAGCTGCTGACCGGCCACCTGCCCTTCGGCGAGCGCTATGACGAAACCACGATCCGCCGCCTCCAATACACCTCGGCGCGCCAGTGGGCGCCCGATCTGCCGCTGTGGGTCGACTGGGCGCTGGAAAAAGCGCTGCGGCGCAACGCCGCCCAGCGTCAGGAGGAGCTGTCCGAATTCCTCCACGACCTGGCCGAACCCAATCCCGCATTCCTGAGCGCCCGCCGGCCACCGCTGCTGACGCGCGCCCCGGTCGACACCTGGCGCGCCCTCTTTATCGCCAGCCTGCTGGTGAATCTGGTGCTCTTGTTTCTGCTCAGCCGGGTGTAGGCAGGCTGGATTGACATCGATGCGGCGAGCCGGGGAATACCACGGCGGACGTACTCTCTACGGAGCGATTGCCTGGCTCGCTTGCTAATCAGTGGCTGGCCGCGACAACAACGCGAAAATGAAGCCTGCGATCTGAATTTCATCAGGTTTTGGGCTGCCATCGAATCGCCATGGCAAAAGCGGCTAATCGGTGTATGTTTCCAGGGAGTGCAGAGGCGCATCGTGCGGTAATAGGTCCGGTGAGGGCGACCGTGAGCGACGGCGGGTGTGCGGCTGAGAGGGGTTTGATCGACGGCGACTATCCATAGGAGAAAGCAGCGATGATCGACAACACGACCCACGACCAACTGGAACGCAGCCTCGGGGACATCGACTGGACGGCGTATAGGCGGCCTGCCTACACCCCATCACCCATTGCCTGGGAAGATCAGGTGCTCTATTTCCTGATGCTGGACCGCTACTCTGACGGCAAGGAAACCGGTTTTAGCAACAACGCGGGCGCTCCTGTGACCACGGGCGCCACGCCGCTATTCAAGTTTTCCACCGATGCCTACACTGCGACCCGCGCGGCATGGGCGGAGGCGGGGGACGAATGGCTGGGCGGGACGCTGAAAGGCTTGGAGAGCAAGGTCGGCTATCTGAAACGCCTGGGCATCACGACGATCTGGATCAGCCCGGTGTTCAAACAGGTGGAATCCGACACCCATTCCTACCACGGCTATGGCATCCAGAACTTCCTGGACGTGGACCCGCATTTCGGCACCCGCCAGGACCTCATCGATCTGGTGAACATCGCCCATGCCCACGATATTCGCGTCATCCTGGACATCATCCTCAACCATGTGGGCGACGTGTTTGGCTATCAATACAATCCGAACCGCTATCCCGCCAAGGACGACCACGGCAATACCCGCTTGGATCCGCAGGGCAACATCATCATGGATCCGCGCTGGGACGGCGCGACCTATCCGGTCGCAGGCTGGCGCAATGCCTTCGACGAGGCCAACATCTCCTTCGCTCCCATCGACCCCGCCATCCATCCCCATGCCTGGCCCAACGATGCCGTCTGGCCGATGGAACTCCAGCAGCCCTCGAACTTCACTACCGAGGGCCGCATCAGCAGTTGGGACTATGACCCGGAGTTCGTCGAAGGCGATTTTGTCACCTTGAAGGATGTTCACCATGGCCGCCACGCCCTGGACGCGAATCAGCAGCGCATCGTCGACGCTTTCTATCCCTCGCCTGCTTTGGACGTCTTATGTGAGGCTTACAAGTTCTGGATCACCCTGGCCGACATCGACGGCTTTCGCATTGACACGGTCAAGCACATGGAACCGGGCGCGACACGCTACTTCGTCTCGGTGATCAAGGAATTCGCCCAGACTCTCGGCAAGGAGAACTTCTTCCTGGTCGGTGAGATCACCGGCGGGCGCGACCGGGCCTTCAACACCCTGGAATTGACCGGCCTGGATGCGGCGCTCGGCATCGACGACATCCCCGACAAGCTCGATTATTTGGCCAAGGGCTATCGGGAACCAGCAGATTATTTCGGCCTGTTCCGCAATTCCGCCCTGGAGCGCAAGTCCTCCCATGTCTGGTTCGGCAAGCATGTGGTGACACTGTTTGATGATCACGATCAGGTGCGCAAGGGCAACAGCAAAGCCCGTTTCTGCGGCGACAAGGTCAACAACGGCTACTCGCACCTGAAGGCCGTGCTGGGCCTGAATCTGTGCTCCATGGGCATTCCCTGCCTCTACTACGGCACCGAGCAGGGCTTCGACGGGGCAGGCGATAACGATCGTTACCTGCGCGAATGCATGTTCGGCGGCGCTTTCGGCTCTCTGCAAAGCACGGGTCGGCATTTCTTCGATGAAAACCATGAAATCTACCGCTGCATCGCCGATGTCACGGCTCTGCGCAGCCGGCATCTGGCCCTGCGTCGGGGACGGCAGTATCTGCGGGAGATTTCCGAATCGGGAGAGCCGGGCAGCTTCGGTCTGCCGCACAGGATCGGCGACCGGATTCGCGCCGTGGTGCCGTGGTCGCGCCTGTTCGACAGCCGGGAAATCCTGCTGGCCATCAACACCGATGCAGACAGCAAACGGGAAGCCTGGGTAACAATCGACGCAAGCCTGCATGCTGAAGCAGGGGCGCTGACCTGCCTCTACTCGACCGATGCGGTGCAGCTTGGCGCTACGACAGCCATCGAGGCGCGCAACGGCCGTGCGATACGGATTGCTGTTCCGGCGGGGGGATTCGTGGCCTATGGCTAATTGCGGGGCTGTTTCCGCGTCATCAAACCGGCTGTCATCGAGCCGGTTTGATGGGTGGGAATAAATGCCATCCACGCTCCGGCACAGCGATCCCGTTAAGCGGGCCGCTGTGCCCAAGCTTGATTCAGCCGTTTTCGCCCACGTGTGGGGTGTTGTTGGCGACCTGGGCCTTGGCCAAGTGGCTCTTGTCCAGGAATTTGTCAAAGTGGATGTGGTCAGCGGAGATGCCGGCCTGTTTCAGGACCTCGATGGCGGCATCCAGCATGGGCGGCGGGCCGCACATATAGGCATGGCAGGTGGCGAGATCCGCGACTTCGCGGCTGAGGAACTCGGTGACGAGGCCGCGCGGCCCGGTCCAGTCGCTGTCCTCGGGTTCATTGGAGAGCACCGGGATGAAGCGGAATTTTCCCTTCCACTGAGCCGCGATCTGGGCCATGTCGTCCTGGCAATACAGGTCTTTCTGGGTGCGCGCGCCGAACAGGTAGGTGCAATCGCGCTGTGCCCCGTCGGCCACCGCCTGCTCCAGCAGGGCCTTGATGGGCGCCATGCCGCTACCACCGGCCACGCAGACCATGGGCGCCGCGCCCGAACGCAAGCGGAAATCGCCAAAGGGACCGCGCAGTTCCACCCGCGCCCCGAGGCGATCGGCCTGGTGCAGCCATTCGGTGAAACTGCCGCCGGGCACTTTGCGGATGTGGAACACAGCGAGATTGGCACGCTGGGGATCGGGGCGAGCCGCAAACGAATAGGAGCGAAACTCCTCCAGCACCCCAGGGACCCGCATGTCGGCGTATTCGCCGGCGGTGTATTCCATGGGGCCATCCATCTCGATACTGATTTCCAGGATGTCGTGGGTCAGCGGCCGCAGCGCCTTGATCACGCCTTGGCGGGTCACCAGCTTGTGCACCGAGGCCTGGGCTTCGGCGGAGAGATCCAGGCCGTCGACCCGGAAGCGGACATCGGAGCGGGGCTGGCACTGGCAGGAGAGGATGTAGTTGGCGCGTAGCTCTTCCTGGCTCAGCAGATAGGTCTTGTCGGTGAATTCCTTCACCTTGCCTTCCAGCAACTGCACCTTGCAGGTGCCGCAACCGCCGACCCGGCAGCTATAGGGAATCGGGATCCCATCGCGCAGGGCGGCCGAGAGGAGAAAGGTTTTCTCGTCGCATTCAATGGGTTTGGCCACGCCCTCGATGTGGACCATATGCGGACCGGTCTTTTTCTTGCCGAACAGCTTGCCGAACATGTCTCTTCCTGTCAGACGGGACCCGACGGGTCCGATGAGTGGTTATGCGACGGGCGGGCAGACCGAGGGCCAAGGTGAGCGCCAAACCGGCCCCTGACTATAGAAACCGCTCCGGCGACCTGTCAAGAAAGGGGAATCGATGGATTGATGGTCTCAAAGCCCAGCTCGGGGGGCGGTCTCGTGCCGCAGGCGAGAAAGAACCCCACCGCAAAACGGTGTACGGCATCGGCGGTTTGTTCCGCGGTATCCGCTCGCGCTTGGACCAAGCAGCCTTCGAGAACGATGAACAGGGCGCGGGCGATGGGCAGGGCATCGCCGACAAAGCGGAATTGATGGCCTTGGCGACCGTTTTCCAGAATGTTGGCGAGGAAATGCTCGGCATCGCGGCGCGCGCGGGTGCGAAATTCCTTGATCAGGTCGCGATCGACCCGGCCGACGCCGATCAGCAGGCCGGAGACGCTTTCCAGGTTTTCCGAGTCGTTGAGCACGCTCTCGATGCCCTGGAAGAATTTCAGCATCTGCTCCTTGGGGGCGTCGGCGCCGGCCATGGGACCGTAGATATGAGCGACGAACAATTTGCGCAGACGTTTGACGCACTCGACGAACAGGGCTTCCTTGTTGCGGAAATACCAGTACATCGCGCCCTTGCTGAGGCTGCAGGCCTTGGAGATCTGGTCGATCGAAACGCCGTCGTAGCCATAGCGACCGAACATCTCGAAGGCGGTCTGCAGGATCCGCTCGCGGGTTTCAGTGTCAATGGTGGCGGGCTTGGTGGGCTGAGCCATAAGAGTCAGGGTACTCATGCGCGCATTCTTTAATTGACCAATTTAATATAAAAACTGCCTTGATGGCAATATTTTGAATATAGAGCGCTCGCGCCATCCGTGCGACAATTTGCCATCTTCAGACATTGCCGTATTGATCCTATGTCGTTATCTCCCGCCGAATCGCCGGGTGCCCTGATTCAGCGTCGCCTGTTATTGGTCTGCGTCCTGATGGGCGTGATTGTGCTCTTCATTGGCACGCAACGGCTGCTCTTGCAGATGAGTCAAGTGGATGGCTTTCGTCCCATTGCGGCCGAGGTGGTGGATCGTGGCGTGCGCGCCAGTGAGCAGGGCCGCTTTTTGCCCTTCGTGGCCTATCGATTCAGTTTGGGCGGTGAGGTATTGCGCACCGATCAGTTGTTTTCACGCCGGGAAAGCCTCTCGAAGGATGCGGCCGAGGCGGCCATCGCGCCCTACGCCATTGGCGATGCTGTAACCGCCTATTACAACCCCACAGCGCCGGAACAGACCTTCCTGCGCCTGAATCTGGCCTTCGGGCCGTATGTGTTCAGCCTCATGGGCGTGGCGATGTTGGCCACGGGGCTGGCCCTGTCACGCTGGCAGGGGCGCCATGCCGTTTGGGTTGAGCCAGCGCCGCGCACGCGCGCCATCGCCGCATTGGCCTGTATGGTCGTCTGGCAGCTCGGCGGGGCCGTAGTTTGGGGCCATTATCTGTATCACCAGCCGCCGCCCTATCCCTGGACCGTCTGGCTGGTGCTGCCGCTGTATCTTCTGGGTGGGCTGGTGCCCCTGATCGTGGCCCTGCATTACGCTCGGCTGCAGCGGGCGCGGAATCAAGCGGCGCGCGCGTGATGGGCCTGATCGACATCGGTGCCAACCTGACCCACGACAGCTTTGCTGCCGACTGCGGGGCGGTGCTGGCGCGGGCCGAAGCGGCGGGCGTGACGGGACTGGTGGTCA
>WOZT01000206.1 GCA_011620145.1 Gammaproteobacteria bacterium
CCGCAAAGTCACAAAGAAGACATTTTCGGTTCCATTGTCGAACAACCGACAACATTCCCCATCACTTCTTCACGGTGCTGATGTCGAGACTGGCAATGTAGTCCTCCGGCTCAGACCCCAATAAAACCTGTGCTGCGGACCAGGAAATGACCGCCCCTGCCCGCGCCTGGGTCAACCGCGCCTCCGCCTCCAGCAAATCTCGCTGCTGACGCAGGAAATCTTCCAGAGAGGCCAAACCGACCCGTTGCAGCTCGGCCTGGACGCGCACCACCTCGCGGCGCGCCTCTACTTCCCTTTCCAGCGCATCGACGTCGGCACGGGCGGCTTGGTAGGCTGACTGTAAGGCAGTCCAGTCGCGCTGCGCTTGCCGCTCCGTGGCCTGCTTCTCCTGCGCGGCGGTTCGGGCCTGAGCCTGGGCTGCGGCGACTCGCTTCCAGGCGGACGGATCAATGGGAACGGTCAGGCGTGCGGACATACTCCACGCATCCGGGCTGTAATCGTTGCCGTCGAACTGGACATATTCGGCACCCGCCGCGAGCGCAGGCCAGAGGGAGCGGCGTAATTCGTGGGCCTGGGCTGTCGCGGCTTGAGCCTGCGCATTGGCGAGCGCGCTCGGCAGAAAGTCGGTCGAAGAATCACTTTTCCATGGCGGGATGCCGATGGTCATTTCCGAAGGCAGGAGCCGGCGGCCAGTCGCCTCCTCCAGTGCCGCCTGTTCTGCCGCAATCTCCCCCCTCAACCGTACCTCATCGGACTGCAGGCGCGCCTGTTCCGCCTGCGCCAGACGCAACTGAGCTGTTGAGAGCTGTTCCGCTTCCACTTGAATCTGAACACGCTCCAGGGTCTGGCGGACTCGCTCACGCTGTATGGCCAAGACTTCCTGCTGCTGATGTAGAGCCTGCAAACGCACGTAGGCGGATGTTGCTCCGTGCAGCTTCAGCAAGGTAATCTGCCGTTCGGCAAAACGGGCGGCAGCCAGATTGGACTCACCGGCTCGCGAGGCTGCGGCGATGACACCGGCCCAATCAATTGGCACGGTATAGGAAACGCCATAGCTCAGCAGGTCGCGGGCAAAGGGGGGATTAGCAAATGCCGCTGGGGAGAGCACACCCACAAAACGTTGGTCTTCGTAACGCGCCGCCTCCGCCATGACACCCCCGGAACCCAGGTAGCGTCTGCGCGTTGCGGATACTTGCTCACGCGCAGCATCTGCCCGTCCCGCTGCAGCGGCCACTGCGGGGTGGTTGCGCGTTTCCCGCAACACTTCCGCGAGCTCGCCGCTCCACCCCGGGCTGGCAAAAAAAATCGCCACCAACACACTTATTATTTGCCGACGCATCCGTTTTTCTCTCCAACCCTTGGCAACCGCAGTTCATGCTGTAGTCATTACCGAACATAAGACACAATTTTTCTCCCTGAAATGACGATTCGCCGCTCACGATCTCCATAGAAAGCGTGACCTCGTCCGCTCCACGTAGCCGTCTATCCGGCGCAGCCCCCCCTAGATGCAATTCATGAGAACAGCATCAATCGCCGCCGGCGATCTGTTCAAGCTGCCGATGATTCAGCAATCCAGACTGCTGCCACACCAGCGTTCCGACCCGAAACAAAGCGAAGTGAGGGATGCTGCGCACCTTGTATTGCGCCGCTAGCTGGGGGTGCTGTTCGGTATTGACCTTGAGCACAAGGGCCTTGCCGGCCAGAGATGCCGCCGCCTTGGCGACCTCAGGTCCTGCCATTTTGCATGGACCACACCACGG
The DNA here is from genome assembly GCA_011620145.1 of Gammaproteobacteria bacterium. Lineage (GTDB taxonomy): Bacteria > Pseudomonadota > Gammaproteobacteria > UBA5335 > UBA5335 > Macondimonas. Next base: position 1,761 of record WOZT01000206.1, read on the forward strand.
CGCCCAGAAATCTACCAGTACTGGCACCCTCGCCGCCTGGAGGATCTCGGCAAAAACCTTGGCGTCGGCATCCAAAGGTTCAGACAGAGGCGGCAGGGCCTGCTTGCAGGCGCCACACCGGCCGGCATCGGCCAGGTGGACCGCCGGAATGCGGTTCCTGGCGCTGCAGTGTGGACAGACACGAATCATGGATGCTCTCCTCCGGAAGCGGGCCACTCGATGACAAAGGCGCCGCGCAGATCACCCACGGCAAAACCGGTGGCTTGGTCGTTGGGATAGTGACGGGCGATGGCCGCCTTGACCTCGGGCGCGAGTACCGCTCCATGACAACTCAGACAGGCGGGCTGGGTGAGAATGGCCTTGAGGTAGCGCGCGCTGCCATCGGCGGCAACCTCGAAATGCTCGGGTGAGCTCTTTACACCCGCTTTCAGATCGCGCTCGAATGTTTTAAGCACGGCACACTCGCCGGCATCGGGCGCGTTGTCCGGATTGCGCACCCGCAGCGCCGTGCGCGCCACCTTCGTGCCGGTTTCCGCAGACAACCGGGCGGCGACCTCCGGTGCTTCGTGCCGGCAGACCCCGATCGCCGCTACCGGGCCATCCGCAACCATGGCACTCATCAACCGCTCACCCAGCACCTTTTGAAAACGTGCGGCGATCTCAGCGGATTGAGCGCGCCGTGGATCTTCCGCTCCCTCTGCCATCAGGGCAGCAAATCCGAGGACAAGGAGGAACAGGCGTTTCATTCCTGCCGACCCTTCAACCGCACGATTCCCAGGACCTTGAGGACATACTTTTCATAAATCGGCTCGGGATTGCCGGTCTTCATCTTGCGGATGAAATATTTCTCGAACGCGATCTTGGCCCAGTGCACCCATTTGCCCTGCTTCGCCCAGGTGACGTTGCGGGGTGGAATCTGGGGCAGTGCAACGAAGGCCAGGCCATCGTCTCCCAGATCAGCCAGGCAGATGGCATTCCAGGTGGCCTTGTGCGTCGGCGCACGGCCCGCTATTGCCGCCTCGATGTTGTGGACGAGAGCGGTGACCATGGATTCGATCATATAGCCGGTCTTGGGCGCGCCGGTTGGTATCGGAGTTGCCTCCACCGGAGGAATGGCCACGCACACACCAGCCGAATAGATGTTGGGGTAAGTCGGATTGCGCTGATATTCGTCAATCAGCACGAAACCGCGCGGATTGCACAGCTCCTTGACCGCCGCCACGGCCTCCACGCCCCGGAAGGCGGGGATGAACATGGTGTAGCGCGACGGAATCTCGTGCTCCTTGATCACCGCACCCGTGGCATCGTGCTCGGCCACCCTGACCGTGCCCACACTGGCTTCCAGCAGCTTGGCGTTGACGATCCACTTGATGTGACGCTGACGCAGCTCGGATTCCAGTAGACCCTTGGAATCACCGACGCCCCCCAGCCCCATGTGACCGATGTAGGGTTCGCTGGTGACGAAGGTCATCGGCACCCGATCGCGCAGCCGACGTCGGCGCAGGTCGGCGTCCACGATCATGGCGAACTCGTAGGCCGGGCCAAAGCAGCTGGCCCCCTGCGCCGCACCGATCACGATGGGACCGGGGTCCTTAAGGAATGCCTTATAGGCGCGCCCCGCCTCCTCCGCATGAGGCGTGGTACATACGCTATGGGTATGGCCTGTCGGACCCAGACCGGGAATTTCATCAAAGGCGAGCTTGGGGCCGGTGGTGATCACGAGATAGTCGTAATCGAGCGTCTGGCCGTCGGCGAGGGTTATCCGGTTGGCCTGCGGTTCGAGGCTCGTCACCGCCTGGGCGATGAAGTGGATGCCTTTCTTTTCGACTACCGGACGGATCGGCACAAGAATCTGCTCCGGCTTGCGCCAGCCCACTGCGACCCATGGGTTGCTCGGCGTGAACTGGAAATGCTCGGAGGCGTTGATCAACGTAATCTGATGCCCCGCACCCAACGTATTGCTGAGCTCATAGGCGGCAGGCATGCCGCCCAGTCCAGCCCCCATCACCACGACGTGTGCCATTCGAGTCTCCTCCCACCGCTGGCGCGGTCTTGTTTGCATCCAAGAACGAAGTTCATTATATTACGATAACCTTATTTAGCAATACCTAAAGTATGAGCGCTGATACGCCTTTTATCACTATCACCTCGCTGCCCACGGCCGAGGATATGGATCGCCATGCCCAATCTGCGACCGAGCTTCTCAAGGCTCTGGCCAATCCCCATCGGTTGCAGATCCTCTGCGTGCTCGGGGAAGGCGAGTTGTCAGTCGGCGCGCTCAATGCACGCATTCCCCTGTCGCAGTCGGCCCTATCCCAGCATCTGGCCGTGTTGCGCAAGGACGGCCTGGTCACCACCCGGCGTGAGTCGCAGACCATCTTCTATCGGGTCACAACCGGGCCGGCGCTCGACCTGATCCGGGTACTGCACGGCCATTTTTGCAGCATGACGCCATGATGCAACGCAAGCCGATAGACAGTCAGGAAGCCAAAGGTGACCCCATGCGATCTGCGCCGGGAAGAGCCAGCACCACCGCATCCATACCCCCGGCTTCATTGATGCCCTTTCTAAGGAGATTGCCATGACGACCCATCCCGCAATCCTGTCCCGGAGCACCTCACCCACCATCGACCAATGGGTATTCCGTATCGCCGGCACGATGGTGCTGGTCTCCCTGGTCCTGTCACAGTTGCATAGCGTCTATTGGATGGGGCTCACCGCCTTCGTCGGCGCCAATCTGCTGCAATCTTCCTACACTGGCTTCTGTCCGCTAGCCGTGCTCCTGCGCCGGCTGGGCGTCAAGCCGGGCGCCGCATTCTATCCGCCGGGACAATCCGGCTAAACAGGATTTCCTGCCATTCATCCGCGAGGCCGCCATGCCTTCTCTGTACTCACTTTTGTTGCGCGCCGGGTTCATTCTGATGCCCACTTTCCTCATCATGACTGCCGCCGTCGCAGCAGAGCAGACAGCTCCGGCATCGACGCTTGCAACCGTCGTCGCGCAGCAAGCCCCAGTGGCCCGGGAAACCGCCTTCGACGCCGCGGTGGAAGCCATCGATCAATCCACCGTCGCGGCGCAGACCAGCGGCCGGGTGATGGAACTGTTTTTTGACGTCGGCGACTATGTCGAGAAGGGGGCGGTCATCCTCCGACTCACTGCCGTCGAGCAGCGCGCCCGCACCGAAGCCGCCGAAGCGGCGCTGGCTGAGGCCAGGGCCCGCTTGGCCGAGATCGAGCTGACCTACAGCCGGATCAAGGAGGTCTACGACAAAAAACTCATCGCCAAGGCGGATTACGACAAAGCCGCTGCGGATCTCAGCGCGGCACGCGCCCGGGTCGAGGCTGCGCAGGCGGCACGCACCCAAGCCCAGGAAGACCAAGGCTATACCCTCGTCCGCGCACCTTATCCCGGGATCGTCGTGGCGCGCCTGGTGCAGGTCGGTGAGACTGTATCCCCTGGCAAGCCGCTGATGACCGGGGTATCGCTCGAACGGCTGCGCGCCGTGGTGGAAATCCCACAGCAGCACGTCGGCCCGTTGCGCAAGCACCGCAAGGCGCGCGTGATCCTGCCCGACGGCCGCTCGCTGGAGGCCGCCGCAATCCGCTTTCCGCCCACTGCCGATCCGGTGACCCACACCTTCAGCGTGCGTGTCGATCTGCCACCGGGTGAACACGGTGTATTTCCCGGCATGTTGGTGAAGGTGGCTTTCGTCAGCGGGGAAGAGGAACGACTGCTGATTCCCGGCACCGCGCTACTGCGGCGCGGCGAGCTGACCGGCGCCTATGTGATTGATGATAAAGGGTATATCGCGCTCCGTTACCTGCGGGTCGGGACCCCGACCGCTGATGGCCGGGTGCCGGTGCTCGCCGGCCTTGACGCCGGTGAGCACATCGCCACCGATCCAGTCGCTGCCGCCATCGCTTCCAAGCGATCGCAGCAGCGCGAGGATGCCGAATGAACGTGCCGAATCCTCCCCGGCTGGGACTGTCAGGGCGCGTCGCCCACGCATTCCTGCGATCTGAAATCACCCCGCTGCTGGCACTGACTGGCCTGCTGCTTGGCCTGTTCGCGGTGCTTATCACGCCCCGCGAAGAGGAGCCACAGATCAACGTCACCTTCGCCAATGTCTTCATCCCCTACCCCGGCGCCTCGGCCGAGGAAGTGGAGTCGCTGGTGACCACTCCTGCGGAGCAGATCGTTTCCGAGATTCAGGGCGTCGAGCATATCTATTCAGCCTCGACACCGGGCATGGCCGCCCTCACCGTCCAGTTCAAGGTAGGGGAGCCGCGCACCGAGGCTATCGTCCGTCTCTACAACGCCTTCTATTCCAATCAGGACTGGCTGCCTGCGAACGTGGGTGTGGGCCAGCCGCTGATCAAGCCCAAGGGCATCGACGATGTTCCCATCGTCGCCGGGACCCTGTGGAGCGAGAACCCTGAAATCACGGCTGCCGATCTGCTGCGCATCGCCCGCACCCTGGAAACCGAGATCCAGCGCGTGCCGGGTACCCGCGACATCGAGATTCTGGGTGGATCGGACCGCGTGGTTCGGGTCGCCTTCGATCCGGCCCGGCTGGCCGGCTACGGCCTCTCCCTGGAAGACCTGCGGCGGGCGCTGTCGGCCACCAACGCCTCCAGCGATGCAGGTGCCCTAGTGAACGACAACCAGGAAATCCTGGTGCAGGCCGGTACCTTTCTGACCACTCCAGAGGAGGTGGCCGACCTGGTGGTCGGCGTCAAGAATGGCGCCCCTACGTTCCTGCGGGACGTGGCGCAGATCCAGGCGGGCCCGGATCAACCCAACCAGTACGTCACCTTTGGCACCGGATCGGCGAGCAAAATCGAAGGCACTGTGACCGGCAGCCGCTACCCGGCCGTGACCCTGGCCGTTTCCAAAAAACCCGGCGAGAATGCGGTAGCGGTGGGCAAGGCAGTGACCGACCGATTTGAGCAGATGCGCGGGATTTATTTCCCCACCGGGGTGAACGCCACCATCACTCGCAATTACGGGGAAACCGCGCAGGACAAGGCACAGACCCTGATCAAGAAATTGATCTTTGCCACGATATCGGTCGTCCTGCTGGTTCTGGTGGCGCTGGGTCGGCGTGAGGCGGTCGTGGTGGGAGCGGCGGTTGTTGTCACGCTGGCCATCACCCTGTTTGCTTCCTGGGCCTGGGGCTTTACCCTCAACCGAGTGTCGCTGTTTGCGCTGATTTTCTCCATTGGCATTCTGGTGGATGATGCCATCGTGGTGGTGGAGAACATCCACCGCCATATGGCGGTGGGCGGCAAGTCGCTGGACGACGCGATTCCAGAAGCCGTGGATGAGGTGGGCGGCCCGACCATCCTCGCCACTTTCACAGTGATTGCCGCGCTGTTGCCGATGGCCTTCGTATCCGGCCTCATGGGTCCCTACATGCGACCGATCCCGATCAATGCCTCGACCGGCATGATGATCTCACTGGCAGTGGCCTTCATCTTCACGCCCTGGCTGTATCGGCGCCTGTTCTACAACAAAGTGCTGCCGGCCCATGCCTTGGCGACGGAAGAAGACAACAACTTCGTCCACCGCCTGTTCAGGCGTGTCCTGACCCCCTTTCTGGGCGGCGCGCGGGGCCGCCGTAATCGTTGGGCGCTCATTGCCGCGATGCTGACGCTGATCGGGCTGTCGTTCGCCCTGATCGGTGTACGCGCAGTTGTCATGAAGATGCTGCCGCTGGATAACAAGAGCGAGTTCCAGGTGGTGGTGGACATGCCGGAAGGCACCCCGCTGGAGCAGACCCATCGCGTGCTGCAGGCACTGGCCGATTACCTGCAAACAGTGCCTGAGGTGACCCACTATCAGCTCTATGCCGGCACCTCCGCACCAATCAACTTCAATGGTCTGGTGCGCCAGTATTACCTGCGCCGGGCGCCTCACGAGGGCGACATCCAGGTTAACTTGCTGGACAAACACCAGCGTAGTCGCAAGTCGCATGAAATCGCGATCGCTGTGCGCGCGCCGCTGACCGAGATCGGTCGGCGCTATGGCGCCAACGTCAAAGTGGTCGAAGTCCCGCCCGGGCCACCGGTGATGGCCCCGGTAGTAGCGGAAGTCTATGGCCCGGACTACCCGCGGCAGCTGGCGGTCGCCCAGGCGGTGCGCCGGGTGTTCGAGTCCACGGCTGATGTGGTGGACGTGGACGACACCATCGAGGCGCCGCAGCAAAAACTCATCGTTACGGTGGACCGGGCGCGCGCCGCACGCCTGGGCGTCTCCCAGCAGGCAGTGGCCACCGCAGTGGCTGCAGCCCTGCGCGGCGAGGACATATCCTACCTGCACGACGACCAGGCCAAGCACCCGATCCCGATTCGCGTCGAACTGCCCCCAGGCGAAAAAGCGCGGCCGGATGTGCTCGCCACCCTGCGCATGCGCTCGACCTCTGGCGCTCTGGTGCCCCTCTCCGAAATCGCCACGATTCGTGCTACGACTCGCGACCAGACCATCCAGCACAAAGACCTGCTGCCGGTGGTCTATGTGACCGGCGATGTAACCGGCGCCACCGATAGCCCTCTATATGGCCTGGCAGCAATTGCCGCAACACTCAAAACAACCGCCATCGAGGGCGCGCCTCTCACTCAATACCTGACCCACCAACCGGATGAACCCTATCTCTGGAGCCTGAAGTGGGATGGGGAGTGGCAAGTGACCTACGAAACCTTCCGCGACATGGGCATCGCCTATATGGGCGGGCTGGTGTTGATTTATCTATTGGTGGTGGCGCAGTTCCGCTCCTATGCGGTGCCGTTGCTCATCATGGTGCCGATCCCACTGACTCTTATTGGCATCCTGCCCGGCCATGCGCTGCTCGGGCAACATTTCACCGCGCCCTCCATGATCGGCATGATGGCGCTGGCCGGCATCATCGTACGCAACTCGATCCTGCTGGTGGATTTCATTCAGCAGGAGGTGGCCTCGGGCAAGCCCTTGGCAGATGCGACCATTGGCGCGGCGGCCGTACGCGCCAAGCCAATCGTCCTGACTGCCGTTGCAGCAATGCTGGGAGGGTTTTTCATCCTCGATGACCCCATCTTCGGCGGC
>WOZT01000280.1:0-3167 GCA_011620145.1 Gammaproteobacteria bacterium
AAAAACGGCACCCGCACGAGTTCTGCAATGGGCGATGCAGCCGATTCCGGTCTTGTTTGGGGTGGAGTCGTGGCGCATCCGCCAAGCATGTATGCCCACACCAGAAACACCATGAGCCTGTTTTTGTTCTGGCTCATGGTGTCATGGTGAGAAGCCAACCGGAGGCATCGTTATCAAGCCAAGGACATCGGGGACCATGAGCACTGGTCAGGACCCGCGGACCCCGATGATCACGTGGCGTCCTGGGTTTGTCCCATCCCAATGGACAGCCTGACTTTTAGCGCATCGAGCGGGTGAAGGGGAACACCTTGGTGAAGCCAAGGATATCGGTAATCACGAGCAGCACGAAAATGAACACCAAGGCACCGATAACAGAGCTTCCGCCTGCTGGAAGCTGGTCGAGATGCTGGTCGATGCGGGCAATTTCAGTATCCGTCAGGGCGGCGACCCGAGCTTGGGCCGCAGCGGGATCAACGCCCAACCGTACCAGTTGGCGAGCAACGTCTTCACGGGCAAGAAAGCCCGAAACCCGATCCCGTTCTGCAGATGGCCCCGCAATGCCCGACTGGGAAAATGCCTGCGCCGTGGTGACAGCGTGCGCGGCCTGAGCTGCAGGCACCATCAGCGTCATCAAGGAAAATGGGGCCAGAACTCCCCAGACGATCCCCTTTCGCATTGTTCCGACCATGGTGACGTACTCCTGAAATAGTGGATTTACCATCTGCGCACAAAACAACCCAGAAAGCGCTTTTGAAATAGCTGTTTCACTCGATGATGATTTATCGGGCGGAGTGGGCTCTGCTTAAACAGCGGACTGGAGGTAGTTGGGATCGCCCAGTTCGTCCATCAAGCGCAACTGGGTTTCCAGCCAATCGATATGCTCTTCCTCGCTCTCAAGGATGTCTTCAAGCAATTCGCGGCTGATGTAGTCCCCGATGGATTCCATGAAGGCAATCGCTTCCTTGAGGGCGGGATGCGCAATGCGCTCCAACTCCAGGTCACAACGCAGCACCTCGCGCACCGATTCGCCGATCATCAGCTTGCCGAGGGACTGAAGATTGGGCAGCCCCTCCAGAAAGAGGACACGCGTGACCAGCACATCGGCGTGCTTCATCTCGTCGATGGATTCGGCGTAGATCTTCTTGCCCAGGCTTTCATAGCCCCAGTTCTTGCACATGCGCGCGTGCAGGAAATACTGGTTGATGGCGGTCAGTTCGTTTTCCAGGATGCGATTGAGCCAGTCGATGGCCTGGGGATGACCTTTCATGGGAAGCGCTCCAGCAGAATGTGTCGTCCCATCTTAATGGAAAGCAGGCGCTTGACACACCCCACGATGCATCCGACCTGATCAGCCGACTGAAACACCTACACGGCTCGGAGACTGGAAAGAAGAGGATGCGGAAAAAGGGGATTCGGGCGTTTTCTGGAGCATCTGGTGCACATGGCTGCGGCAACGGCCGCAACCGGTCGCCACCCCCAGGGTGGCCTGCAATGCGGGCAGGGTGGTATGGCCGCAGGCCACGGCCTGTTCCACATCCCGATCAGTCACTGCGCGGCAAAGACAGACATACATGGGAGATGCGCTCCTTGAGTCCCGAACGGGCGCTGAAGCGCGCCCTGGGATCACTATGCCGCGAATGGGAATCGTTGTCAAATGAGATTTAAAAAAAAGCGGGCCGAAGCCCGCTGCGATTCATCCAACCGGATCAGCCGGCTGCGGCCTGGCGCGGCAAGGGCATTGGCGCCTGCTCAGCGCCCCGTCCCACCGCCAGCATGCGTTCAACCGCAAGGCGGGCACGGGCTGCGATTGTGGGGTCAACCTCAACCGCCGGTGAAAGAGTCTGCAACGCCGCGAGAACCTTGGGCAGGGTGATCCGCTTCATGTGTGGGCACAGGTTGCACGGCCGGATGAAGTCCACCTTGGGAAACTGCACCGCCACGTTGTCGCTCATGGAGCATTCCGTGACCATGACCACCCGCGCGGCGCCGGATTCTTCGATATGACGCACCATGCCGGTGGTTGAGCCGACATAATCGGCCTCCTCCAACACATCGGGCGGGCATTCGGGATGAGCGATGATGTGGATGCCTGGGTGAAGCCGACGATAATCTCGCAACTGCGCGCCAGTGAATCGCTCATGGACCTCGCACGCACCCTGCCAAAGGATGATCTGGACATCGGTCTGCGAGGCAACCCAACGCCCCAGGTACTGGTCCGGCAAAAAGATCACCCGATCGGTTCCCAGGGATTCCACCACCTCGCGCGCATTGGCCGAGGTGCAGCAGATATCGGAGGCCGCCTTCACCGCCGCAGAGGTGTTGACATAGGTCACCACCGGCACCCCGGGATAACGGCGCCGCAACAATTCGATGTCTGCGGGGGTAATGGAATCGGCCAGCGAGCAGCCGGCCTCGGCGTCGGGAATCAGCACAGTTTTGCCGGGGCTGAGGATCTTGGACGTCTCGGCCATGAAATGAACGCCGCATTGGACGATCACCTCGGCCTCGGTCGCCGCCGCATGCTGGGCCAGCCCCAAGGAATCGCCGGTGTAGTCCGCAATGCCGTAGTAAATCTCGGGTGTCTGGTAATTGTGGGCCAGGATGACCGCGTTGCGTTCGCGTTTCAGGGCATTGATCGCCGCGACATAAGGCGCATGGACAGCCCACTCAAGCTCTGGCATCACATGGCGCATGCGTGCGTAAATCGAGGCCAAGTCCTCGCGCAAAGCTGGATCGTAGGCCGGCAATGACGATTTCCGAATGGGTGTAGTGACGGCGTCCATGACAATTTCCTCGCGACGGATTGCAGCGAGAGGCCCCCTGCTCCGCACGTGATTTACAGATACCTCCTTATACTAGAGTTGAGTATAAAGGGTGTCAACTGTCACGAAAGCCACCTGGCAGACCAACCCCAGGCGCAGGTCGCTCGCGCAATACTCGCCTGCGAAATCGGAATAGCTGAGCCGGTCGGCCGCCGGTGCCATAGGCGAATTCCCCGGTGCTGGCCACCAAACCCCCTTGCTCCACCAGTCGCCGGAAATTCTGTTTATGCAGGCTCATACCCGTCAGTGCTTCCGCAACCTGCTGCAATTGCCACAACGTAAAGCGGGGCGGCAGCAGCTCGAAGACCACGGGGCGATATTTGATTTTTCCCCGCAACCGCGCCA
>WOZT01000280.1:3267-8693 GCA_011620145.1 Gammaproteobacteria bacterium
CGCAGCACATCCGCCGGATCGGGCGCTGAAACAAGCGTTTCAATCATGGCGCCAAACCCCGGGTCGGTAACCGCCAGGCCGAGCGGCGGAAAGATGGTGCGACCCAACGTTGCCGGGCCATCCAATCGCCTCGGGGCAGTAGCCGACCTGATCGATGACCTTGCCCATCATGCCGCAGATAAATCCAGGCCCAGCCCACCGGAGTTCGCATCAAGCGTCGCTGGTAAAGTCGCGGCGCCTGTTCGAACCGATCCAGGCGCCGTAAGGTCAGCGGCGAAACGCGGTAGCACTCCCCCACCAGCCCGTGTCGCCCCGGCGACCAGGCTGTCGGGCAGGATTCGGCGCTTCTCAGGCCAAGACGCGACGGAATGCGCGTCCGGGCAATGAACTGCGCGCCAGCCATCAAGCCATGAGCCGCAGCCCCCGCGCGCAGGGTGCCGTAAACAAACAGGGCGGGGCGGCGCATAAAGATGACGGCTGTCGCGATCAAGCGCCCCTCCGCTTAGAGCGACTGGATCCCGGCGGAGCCGGCGGTTACCCCCGTCCAGGGGTCAATGAGACGCGCCAGCGCATCGACAAAATCAAGCGGCTCATCCAGGAACAAATGATGGCGGGCCTTGGGAATACAGATGAACGGCACCTCGTCGGCATACCACTTGCGCGTATTTTCCAGCATGAATTTGCCGAACAACACGCTTTTTTCGCCATACACCATCGCCGTCGGCAAGGTCAGATTCTTGATTTCATGCGCCAGATTGTCATAGAGGGTCTTTTGCAGGAAGCGCATATCGAACTTCCAGGTCCATCCGCCTTCCACCGCCATCAGCGAATGGCGAGCGATGTAATCAAGGATATAGCGGTTGGCGCAGGGCTGGGGGGGAACCAATTTGAAGCGCGCAGCGGCCATCTCGAAATCTGGATAGACCGTCTTTTTTTCCTTGAACGGCGAGGAGCGCAGGTCATTGCCCGGGCTGAAGCCCGGCGGAAAGATGGCGGAATCGCAGACCACGATCCCCGCAAGACGATCCGCGTGGTTCAGACCCGCCTTGAGCGTGGCCAGTCCACCGAAACTGTGCCCGGCGATCACCGTATTCGTGCCGAAGCCCGCATCTTCGCAGACGCTCATCAACTCCTTGGCGAACAGATCCCCGGAATATTGCTCACGGTGTCCGCTATCACCCATGCCGCTGAGGTCGATCGCGCAGACCGAATAGCGATCAATGAAGAACGGCGCAATGAAATCCCACCAATGAGCGTGGGCGCCACCACCGTGAACCAGGAGCAGACCCGGCTTGCCGGTCTCGCCCCAAGCGAGGTAATGAATGGGGCAACCCTCCACATCGATGACGCGTTCGCGGTAGGGCGTCTGAATGGCGCGAACAAACCAGTCCGGCGCCTGCGTGATGTCCTGATCCATGCCAACAACCTCTGCATCCCGGAAGCACCCGGAAAAACCCGATGGGAGATGGGCCCATCCCAAAAACCGCCGATTATAGCGTTACTGGGGGCGATGCCGTCGCAGAGGGTGATGGAAAGTAAGAAACCACAGCCTGAACCGGGCTGCGGTTGGGGAAGATGGTCGGGGCGGCAGGATTTGAACCTGCGACCCCCAGCACCCCATGCTGGTGCGCTACCAAACTGCGCTACGCCCCGACACTACGCCTTGTGTGACAGGTCCGACCGAATGCCAGCCCGTCCAGCGAGGGCGCAATCATACCCGTATTGAATGGATCTGGGAAGCGCAGTCGAACCGATCAACGCCGCAGGAATTGCAGGACTTCTTCCAGCTCCAGTCGCAATTGATGAATCAGCTGCTGGCTCTGCTGAGCATCCTCGCGGACCTCCGGGCTGGCCAGCTTCTGACGTGCGCCGCTGATGGTAAACCCCTGATTGTAGAGCAGGTTGCGAATCTGGCGGATCAGCATGACATCGTTACGCTGATAATAACGGCGGTTTCCCCGCCGTTTGGCCGGACTCAGCTCGGAAAACTCCTGTTCCCAGTAACGCAGGACATGGGGTTTCACGGCGCACAGTTCACCGACCTCACCAATCGTGAAGTAGCGTTTGCCCGGAATGGGGGGCAATTCGTCGTTATTGCCGCTTTCCAGCATAAGCATGCACCCGTGCCCGCAGATTCTGGCCGGGGCGGAAGGTGACCACCCGGCGCGCTGAAATTGGAATTTCCTCGCCGGTCTTGGGATTCCGGCCCGGGCGTTCGCCCTTGTTGCGCAACTCGAAATTACCGAAACCCGAAAGTTTGACCTGCTCGCCCTGCTCCAGCGCCTGGCGGACAGTTTCAAAAAACAGGTCCACCAAGTCCTTTGCCTCACGCTTGTTAAGGCCGAGATCGGTGAACAAACGCTCGGCCATCGCGGCCTTGGTCAATGCCATGAATAATTACTCCCTGATCCGGGCGGCCGCATGAATTCCGACATGGCGGACGATTGCGGCCACCGCCTCATCCACTTCCTGATCTTCGAGCGTGCGTTCATCATCTTGGAAAATCAAGCCGAAAGCAACGCTTTTTGATCCTTCCTCTAAACCGGGTCCGCGATACACATCAAATGGCACGCAGTCCCTCAGCCGAGGGCCCGCCGCTTCGCGAATAAACCCTGTCAAATCCCCCGCCGGCAGCGCGTCTGACACGACCAGCGCCAAATCCCTGCGGATGGCTGGAAACCGGGAAAGCGGCACGAATCGCGGCAAATTCCCTTGAAGCGTCGATTCCAGATCCCAATCGAATACGATCACCCCCGTCGGCAAGTCGAGAGCCGCCGCCACGCCGGGGTGCAGTTCGCCCAACCAACCCACTGGGCGCCCGTCCACATGCAATTGCGCTGTTTTGCCCGGATGCAAAGCCGGGTGCGCTGCAGGCACGGAGGCCAGGGCGGGCAGACGGGCCATCATCACCAAGGCTTCCACGTCACCCTTGACATCGAAAAAGTCAGCCGCGACGGGGGTCTCGCCGCGCCATTGTTCCGGCAAGCGGGGACCATACACCAACCCGCTGAGCCGGTTTTCCTGGACTATCCTCGCGTCCTCGCGCCGGAACACCTTACCCATCTCGAACAATCGAACCCGTTCGATTTGCCGCTTCAGATTGGCCTTGAGCACCTGCACCAGACCGGGCCACAGACTGGTGCGCATTTGCGAAAGATCGCGGGACAAGGGATTGGCCAGATCAATCGGCACCGCCCCGGCCAGAAACGCCTGCTGCACTTCAGGATCGACAAAGCTGTAGGTAATCGCCTCGTAATAGCCACGCTCCACCAGCAAGTGGCGAAGTTTGCCGGGTGAAACCGCCATCTCAGGAATCGTCACCGGCCGCAGCGCCAGCGTGGGCGCATGGGCCTCCAGCGCCGCATAGCCCCGCAAACGAATCAGTTCTTCAATAAGATCCGCCTCAATCTTAATGTCAAATCGATAAGAAGGCGCGGTGACCTCCCAGCCCTGATCCGTCCGCTGCCAAATCATGTTCAGTCGGGTCAGCAGGACCTCGGCCTCTTCACGCGCGAAGGGGCCACCCAACAAGCGCTCCAGTCGTTGATGGCGCAAGGGAATGGGCGGGGGCGCGACAGACGCCTCGCTGTACCCCACTACCGGACCCGCCGCGCCACCGGCAATCTCCAAAAGCAGTTGTGTCGCCCGCGCCAACGCCCGGTCCTGCAAATTTGGATCAACCCCCCGTTCGTAGCGATGCGATGCTTCGGTATGCAGACCATGACGTCGCGCGCGGCCCGCAAGGGCCTGAGGCTCGAAACAGGCGGATTCCAGGAAAACCCGATGCGTCTGCGCACCGACGGCGCTGCGGCTACCCCCCATGATGCCCGCCAGGGCCAAAGGGCCCTGATCGTCGGCAATCACCAGCTCATCCGGCGCCAATGTAATGTCCGCCCCAGTGAGCAGGGTCAGGGTTTCCTGAGGCTGAGCCCAGCGCACACCGATGCCGCCTTCGATCCGATCCATGTCGAAGGCATGCAGGGGCTGACCCAGTTCCAACAGCACATAATTGGTGACATCCACGATGGGACCGAGACTGCGCAGCCCCGATCGACGCAACCGCTCGCGCATCCAGATCGGCGTTGACGCCTGCGGATCGAGATTTTCGATCATCCTTCCGCGATAGGCCGGGCAGGCCTTGGCATCGGCGAGCGTCACGGCGACAACCGCCTCGCTTGTCACGGGCACGACCGCCGGATTCGGTTGGTGAAACGCCGCCCCCGTGAGCGCGGCAAGTTCCCGCGCCATTCCCTGGACACTCAGGCAATCGCCCCGATTGGGCGTCAGATCAACCTCCAGAACGTGCGCATCCAGCGCCAGATAGGCCCGCAGATCCATGCCCACCGGGGCATCTGCGGGCAATTCCAGCAATCCTTCGGACGCCTCGGCCAAGCCCAGTTCCTGGGCGGAGCACAGCATGCCGAAGGATTCGACCCCACGCAGCCGGGCCGCTTTGATCTGGAGCCCGCTGGGCAGCGCAGCGCCGACCCGTGCAAGGGGAATCCGCAAGCCCTCGGCGGCATTGGCCGCGCCACAAACCACCTGCAAGGCTTCGGCACCGCCGTCATCGATCTGGCATACCCGCAGGCGATCCGCCTGGGGATGCGCCGCGACGGACACGATGCGTGCGACCACCACCCCATGGAAGGGAGGCGCTGCCGGCTGGATGCCATCCACTTCCAGGCCGCCCATGGTCAGCACATGGGCCAACTCCTGGGGAGCGGGCACCGGCTGCACCCATTCTTTCAGCCAATCGTCTCCAAAGCGCATCGTTCACCCATTCGTGCCGAAATCTGACCGGGATCAGGAAAACTGCCGCAAAAACCTCAGGTCGTTTTCAAAAAACAACCGCAGATCATTGATTCCATAACGAAGCATTGACAGCCGCTCCACGCCCATCCCGAAAGCGTAGCCGGTATACCGCTCCGGATCGATGCCGACATGACCAAACACGGCTGGGTGCACCATGCCGCAACCCAGCACCTCCAGCCAGCCCGTCTGCTTGCACACCCGGCATCCTGCGCCTTGGCACATGACACACTGAATATCCACCTCGGCCGACGGCTCGGTGAACGGGAAATAGGACGGCCTGAAGCGCACCGGCAGGGATTGCTCGAAAAACGCCCGGAGAAAATCCTGCAGCACGCCGTAAAGCTCGTTGAAGCTGGCGTTCTCATGCACCACCAAGCCTTCCACCTGATGAAACATCGGGGTGTGGGTCAGGTCGGAATCACAGCGATACACCCGTCCCGGAGCGATCAGGTGCAGGGGCGGCGCCTGGCACTCCATGGCGCGGATCTGGACGGGCGAGGTGTGCGTGCGCAGCAACAGGCCCGATTCCACATAGAAAGTATCGTGCATCGCCCGCGCTGGATGCTGTTCGGGGATGTTGAGCGCTTCAAAGTTGTAGTGTTCGGTCTCGATCT
>WOZT01000201.1 GCA_011620145.1 Gammaproteobacteria bacterium
TGAGCCGTGGCGGGGTTTTTCTTTATCCCCGGGACCTGCGCGATCCCAACAAACCGGGCAAGTTGCGCCAGCTTTATGAGGCCAATCCCATTGCTCTGTTGACAGAGCAGGCGGGAGGAGCTGCCAGCACAGGACGGGAATCCATTCTGGATCTCGTTCCCCAAACTCTTCACCAGCGTATCCCGGTCATTCTGGGCGCCGTAGATGAAGTGCGTCTGATCGAAACCTATCACCAGGCTGGTCCACTTCGATCCGTGTGAGATTGGTCTCGACCGAAGCACTTGAGTGTGGCTGGCGCGTCGCCTAGAATGACACCGGCTCGGGGAGGTCCGGATCCCGACTTTGTTGAGGTTTTAGGCCGCGCAATCTCCAAACCGTTGGCGTGCCCTCGCAAGCAGCCGCATCCCCTTTGCCACGCAAGGAACAGACATGGCTCTGCGCTTGTCCAGCGTCGCCCTCATCGGCCTCTTTTTACTCCCCGCCGCCGTGATGGCCCAGACCGGCACGGTGGATGTCCCCATCCTAGGACCCAGTGGTACCTATCACGAACATGTCGGGGTCACCTCCTGGAACGCCCTCAAAAACAAGGGCGTCGTCCATCAACAATACGATTTCAGCTGCGGTTCCGCCTCGCTCACCACCGTGCTACAGGAATACATTGGCCTGAAGGTCTCCGAGACCGACGCCATGAACGGCATGTTGCGCTATGGCGAAACAAACAAGATTATTGAACGCCGCGGTTTTTCGCTGCTGGACATGAAACGCTACACCGCGCAGATCGGCTATCGCAGCGCGGGCTTCAAGGCCGAATTCGCGGACCTCTCCACCCTTGAGCATCCCGGCATTGTTCCGATCAAATATGGTGGCTTCGACCACTTTGTGGTGCTGAAGTCCGTCCATGCTGGACATGTCATGATTGCCGACCCTGCCTTGGGCAACTTCACCATGACCACCGCTCAGTTCCAGAAGTTCTGGAATCCTCAGGTCGTATTTGTGGTTTATCCCAAAGTCGGCGAAGCCAAAGGCACAGGCCTCGCCTTATCGGATAACGATCTGAGTTTCGTCGGCGAGGATCGTATCCGCCGTACCGCACTCCTCGAAATCCCTGGATTCTGGTCTGCCTTGCAAAACACCAATTTCCAATCGGTGGGCGTGCGTTGACCCTCGCTCCGCTGAGGATTCCACTTTCAACCAAATTTCCGGCATGTCCCTACTTCACGCAATCTACGGAAGACTCCCATGACGACATTTATGGCTTCTGCACTCCGGGCGCGGCGCCTGCCTTGGAACCGGGGCCTTATGGCCTCCATGACGGCCTTGGGTTTACTCATCGCCGTAGCGCCCCAGATAAGCTGGGCGCAAACCGCTGCGGAGACCTCACCTGATGAGCAGCAGCGCGCGCGCGAAGCCTTGCACCAAAAAGAGTCGGATCCCAGCAAGGTGGAAAACCTCGAGCAGATCCTCAACCAGACCCAGAAAGACTATTCCTTGGTCAAGCACGGCTGGTGGGATATTTTCCTTAATTTTGATTACAGCTATTTTGGCAAGACCAGTTCCCAGAATGCACTGATCTTTGAACAAACCCGCGGTGGTCGCAACCAGCCGCCGACCTTTCAAGTAGTCGATTTTCGCCCCATCGACATTGTGCAGAATGCGGAGCACAGCTTCACCCCCAGGCTCACCGCAGACTACGGCGTGCTGGACAACCTGAGCCTGGGTTTTGCGCTGCCGGTGGTCGCCAAATACGACAGCGTCGATAGCGTGTCCGAATTCAATATTGGCGATGTGTCCATGCGCTTGCGCTGGCAGCCGTTCTCCGCGCTCCCCGGAGAGGCGCGTTGGACTGTGCAGAGTGAAATTACAGCGCCCACAGGCAAGAGCCCCTTTGAAACTGAGCTGGGCAAGGAACTGTCGACCGGGGACGGCTACTACTCCGCTAGCCTCGGCGTGAATGTATCGAAGGTGATTGACCCGGTCGTGGCCTTCGCTTCTTTCAACCTGATTCAAGGCCTGAAGAAAGATGGTCTTGACCAAGTGCGCCAAACACTTGATGGGCAGCCGCTCATTCTCACCGAAGTGGATCCGGGTCTCCAGGCCCAGCTGGGCCTGGGCGTGGCTTTTGCCCTGTCCTATGACGTTTCCATGACCTTTCAATATCAGCTGGGATACGCTCGACCGACCGATCTCACCTTCAATAATGGCAGGACTGCCTCCAGCCTGGATCAAGTCATCGGCGTATTTAACCTCACCACCGGGTTTCGGCTGAGCCCGGATCGCGTGCTGAACGTATCCATCGGTTTTGGCAACACGGATGCCTCGCCGAATGTCCTGCTTGGGGTCAGCCTGCCCTTCACAGTGGAAAAACTCTCCAACTTGATCTGATCCAAGCCTTGGTTAACGCTTGCGAAGCGCCCGCCTTTTGGCGGGCGCTTTTTTTCATGAAGAAAAATGGATCTTGGCTTCGAGATTGGGCTGAGAATCCGCATGGGCCAATGCCTCGTCTTTTTCGATCAGATCATCCCGATACATTCGATAGAGCACGGAATCCATGTCCTGCATGCCGCGAACCTTGCTGTCCTCCATGGCCGGCTTGATCTTGTCGAACTGCCCCTTGGAGACCAGTTCTGCGATGTAGGGCGTATTCATCATTACCTCCACCGCCGGCAAACGATAGCCCTTTTTCCCCAAGACCAAGCGCTGCGACACAACCGCACGCAGATAAAGTGAAAGATCCAGAAAAAGCTGGCCATGCTGTTCTGCGGCGTAAAAGTTGGCAATTCGATCCAAGGTCTGGGGCGCGCTATTGGCATGCAACGTGGCCATCACCAAATGGCCAGTCCCCGCGAGTTCCAAGGTCGCCGCCAGGGTCTCGCTGTCACGGATTTCTCCCACCATGATGACATCGGGTGCTGAACGAAGTGCACTTTTCAGCGCTGCCGGGTAAGACTGCGCATCAATCCCCAATTCACGCTGATTGACCACCGACTTGCGACTCTCCATATAGAATTCAATCGGATCCTCGATGGTGATGATGTGGCCGGAAACGTGCTCGTTGCGATGCTGCAACATGGCCGCCAATGTCGTGGATTTTCCACAGCCTGTCGAACCCACCACCAACACCAAGCCTTGGCGCTGCAGCACCAGATCCTGCAGGATGAGCGGCAAACCCAGATCGCGGATGCGCGGTAGCGCAGGTTGCACATAGCGCACCACCAGCGCCAATTGGCCCCGCTGGCGAAATACAGTAAAGCGAAACCGCCCCACCTCCGGCAAAATGTACGAATATTCAAGCTGCCAGCGCTGCTCCAGAATTTCCCGTTCCCGGGCATTGAGGGTCTCATCAACCGCCTGGGCCACCTGTTCCGCCGACAGTGCCACCTTGCCTGCCGACCGATTGCGTCCTTCCAGGCGCAACTGAGGCAAGGCGCCGGGACTCAAATAGAAATCGGAAGCATGCTGGTCCACCATCATCTGCAAATAGGGCGTCAGTATCATCGGTCAATCCTTGGATGGGATCCTGTTCTGCTCATGGCGGCGTGTCCACCAGCCCAATGCGTTCATCATCGTAACGGCGGGAGGTCTTGCGGCTCTCCAGCTTGATGCGCAGACGCAATTCATTCTTGGAATCGGCATTGCGCAACACTTCTTCATAACTGATCTGATCGTTTTCGTAGAGATCAAACAGATATTGATCGAAGGTACACATGCCCTGAGCCGTTGACTTGGCCATGACCTCCTTGATCTGGTGAACCGCGCCCTTGAAAATCAAATCCGAAATCAAGGGGGTGCCCAGCAAAATCTCGAATGCCGCAACCCGACCCGATCCACTCGCATGAGGGACCAGGCGCTGGGACACAATAGCGCGCAGATTGAGCGACAGATCCATCAGAACCTGCTCGCGCTTTTCCTGGGGAAACAGGTTAACAATCCGATCCAGCGCCTGATTGGAACTATTCGCGTGCAGTGTGCAGAGGCACAGATGGCCGGTTTCCGCGAACTGCAAGGCATATTCCATGGTCTCGCGGTCACGCACCTCGCCGATCAGAATCACGTCCGGTGCTTGCCGCAGGGTGTTCTTGAGTGCAACCCCCCAGTTCTCCGTATCCACTCCGACCTCGCGCTGGGTCACGATGCTGTTCATGTGGGGATGAACGTATTCCACCGGGTCCTCGATGGTGATGATGTGGCCTTGGGCATGGGCATTGCGATAGCCCAACATGGCAGCAAGGGTGGTCGATTTCCCTGAACCGGTAGCGCCCACCACGATCACCAGCCCACGCTTTGCCATCACCACCTCCCGCAATACATCGGGCAAACCCAAGGCTTCGAAGGAAGGGATCTCGGTTTTGATGGTACGCAGCACCAGCCCAACCCGTCCCTGCTGGACAAAGGCATTGACCCGGAAGCGGCCGATGCCGCGAGGTGCCACGGCGAAGTTACATTCGTTTTTGCCTTCGAATTCGCGGGCTTGGCGGTCGTTCATGATGGCTCGCGCAATCGTGGCGGTATGCTCGGGCAAAAAGGGTTTCTCGGCCACAGGATTAAGCGACCCATCCACCTTGATGGCAGGCGGAAACCCCGCCGTAATGAACAGGTCCGAACCGCCCTGACGCACCAGAACCCGCAACAAATCATGCATGATGCGCACAGCCTGATCCCGATCCATTGCAACTCTCCCTAAAAGTGTTCCTTATGTGCCGCTTTCACGCGGGCGAGTTCCTTCGTGATCACGTTCTTGCGTACCAGTTCCAGCAGGCACTGATCCAGCGTCTGCATACCGAATTGCTGACCCGTCTGGATCGAGGAATACATCTGGGCGATCTTGTTTTCCCGGATCAGATTGCGGATCGCGGGGGTGCCGATCATGATCTCGTGGGCCGCGATCCGACCGCCGGCCTTTTTCTTGAGCAGGGTTTGGGAAATGACTGCCTGCAGCGATTCCGACAACATGGCGCGCACCATGTCCTTCTCGGCGGCAGGAAATACGTCCACGATGCGGTCGATGGTCTTGGCGGCGGAACTGGTATGTAGGGTGCCGAAGACCATGTGCCCAGTCTCCGCCGCTGTCAGGGCCAGCCGGATGGTTTCCAGGTCGCGCATTTCCCCCACCAGGATCACATCCGGATCCTCGCGCAGGGCCGAGCGCAGGGCCTGCGCAAAGGTATGGGTATCGCGCTTCAGTTCACGTTGGTTCACCAGGCAACGCTTGCTGGGATGGACAAATTCGATGGGGTCTTCGATGGTGAGGATATGAGCAGCTTCGTTTTCATTGACATAGTCGACCATGGCCGCCAAGGTGGTGGACTTGCCCGAGCCGGTTGGACCGGTCACCAGCACGATCCCGCGGGGCTTCAGAGCCAGATCTTTGAAGATGGCCGGACAGGCCAGTTGCTCCAGGGTGAGAATTTTTTCCGGGATGGTGCGGAACACCGCCGCCGGGCCTCGGCTCTGGTTGAAGGCATTGACGCGAAAACGTGCGACCCCGGCGATGGCGAAGGAAAAATCGGTTTCAAACTGCTCTTCATATTCCTTGCGCTGTCGGTCATTCATGATGTCGTAAATGAGATCATGGGTCTCCTTGGGATCCATGGCCGGCAAATTGATCCGCCGGATATCGCCATCGACCCGGATCATGGGTGGCAGGCCAGCGGAAAGATGCAGGTCGGAAGCCCCATTTTTGACGGAAAACGACAGCAGCTGCGCGATATCCATGGCGATCCCGACATTCCCCGTGACTGACCCTAACATTAACGACAGGATGACCACGGACCTTAATATCAAGACTTCCGATGAGCAGGCACGGCGCTATCGGGCCGTGTGGGAACGCATCCGCCAAGCAGCCGTGGGCGCCGGACGCGACCCCACCGAGATCGGTCTGCTGGCGGTAAGCAAGGGACATCCCGTTCAGGCCCTCGACGCCCTGCAGCGTCTGGGGCAACGCGACTTCGGCGAGAGTTATCTCCAGGAAGCCCTGCCCAAGCTCGATGCACTCGCTGGCCGCAATCTGAACTGGCATTTCATTGGGCCGCTGCAGGCCAATAAATGCCGTGATATCGCCGCCCGCTTCGACTGGGTGCACAGCCTGGACCGGCCGCATCTGGCTGAACGGCTCAACCGGCTTCGACCGCAGCATCTGCCTCCCCTCCAGGTCTGCCTGCAAGTGAAGCTCAGCGCGGAACCCCAGAAATCCGGCGCGCAACCCGAGGATCTGGCGCTGCTGGCCGAAACCGTGGCGGGTCTCCCCCGCCTGCGCTTGCGCGGCCTGATGACCATTCCCCAAGCATCCCGCGAACAATCCGAGCAACGCGCCGCCTATGCCCGATTGCGCGCACTATTCAATCATCTGCGTAGCGCCGGCCATGATTTGGACACACTGTCCATGGGCATGTCGGAAGACCTGGAAGCCGCCATTCTGGAAGGCAGCACGCTGGTGCGAGTCGGCACGGCATTATTCGGTCCCCGCCCTGCGGCGCGGACTTGAAGCGAGCCGGTTGCACACCACGCACGGGATGCCGATCATAGGGCCCGCAATTCACCTTCCCGGAAGCGGACACGACGGCATGGATCCCTTTATCGGTTTTATTGGCGGCGGCAACATGGCCTCCAGCCTGATTGCCGGATTGATCCGGCAAGGCACCCCCGGTGCATCCTTGGGCGTGGCTGAACCGGACGCTGAAAAGCGCCAACAGCTCGCCACGATCCCTGGTCTGTTCGCCACGCCGGACAATGCCCTCATCGCGCAGCGGGCCGATGTATTGGTCCTGGCGGTGAAGCCGCAAATGCTGAAAGCGGTCTGTCTGGCACTGCGCGAGCCACTGGCCGGCCGCAATCCCCTGGTGATTTCCATCGCCGCCGGCATCGGGACCGATGCCCTGGCGCGCTGGCTTGACCCATCCCTGCCGATTGTGCGTGCCATGCCCAACACGCCCGCTCTAATGGGCCATGGGGCCACCGGTCTGTTCGTAAACGCCGGCGTTTCCGAGGCCCAGCGACAACAGGCCGAACGGCTCTTCAATGGGGTGGGGATAGTGCGTTGGCTGGCGGATGAGGCCCAGCTTGATCTGGTCACCGCGCTATCCGGGAGCGGGCCGGCCTATTTCTTCCTGTTCATGGAGGCGCTGACCGAAGGCGCCCAGGAACTGGGGCTAGACCCGGGATTGGCCCGAGACCTGACGCTCCAGACCGCCTTGGGCGCCGCCCACATGGCCCGGGACAGCGGGCTGGGGCTGGATGCATTGCGCGTCCGGGTCACTTCACCCGGCGGCACCACGGAACAGGGCCTGCGCGTCCTGGAACGCGAAGGCTTGCGCCGCATCGCCCGCGAAGCCCTGGCAGCAGCACAGGCACGTGCGGTCACGCTGGCACAGGAATTGGGAGAAGCGTCATGATGCCCGGCTACTGGCAGGATCCCGTGGTTTTCCTGCTCTCCAGCGTATTCAAAATCGCCGCGGTACTGTTCTGGATCCGCGCGCTCATCGTCCTGACATCCCGGGATCGCTTCGATCCGCTGTTGCGATCGATCGTGCGTCTGACCGAACCGGTGCTGGCGCCGTTGCGGCACGTCATCCCCACCTATCGGGGTCACGAGATTGGCGCCCTCCTGGTGCTTCTGCTGTTGCAGGTCGGGTTTTATTTTGCCTTGGCCGGAATAACTGGACTCAGCCTGCCTTTGCCCCTGTTGCCGCGGATGGCAGCAGCCGATCTCACGGTGCTGCTGCTCAATATCTATACCTTCAGCATCCTGATCCAGGTGTTGCTGAGCTGGATTTCTCCGGGACAATATCCGCCCGCGGCAATGCTGCTGTTTCGCCTCACTGGCCCCCTGCTGGATCGGGCGCGGCGACTGCTGCCCGACACCGGCATGATGGATTTCTCGCCCCTGCTGGTCCTGCTGTTGTTGCAGGTGCTCAAGCGCCTGATTGCCCCCTTGGGAACGGGCCTGTGACCCTCTTGCCGACTCCCTTCTGGCACTGGCAGGGCCAAGATTTGATCCTTGCGATCCACGTCCAGCCCGGTGCAAGTCGGGAAGGCATGGCGGGGCTGCACGGCGAGCGTCTGAAGATCCGGATTGCCGCGCCCGCAAGCGATGGCCAGGCCAACCGCCGATTGCTGGGGTGGCTCGCGACACAGATGGATCTCCCTGTCAGCCGACTGGAGCTGCTCCAGGGAGCCGGGTCGCGCGCCAAACGGATTCGCATCCGCG
>WOZT01000204.1 GCA_011620145.1 Gammaproteobacteria bacterium
CCATGGAGCCAGAAACGAAATGGGTCACGGACATCACCCAGATCAATACGCAGGATCGCGGCTGCCCGTTCACCCGTGACGACTACCAGCGCTTCCTGAGCAAGCACCTGCTGGTCAGCAGCATGAGTGCCGTGGGCCACTGCGGCGACAATGCGGCCTGTGAAAGCTTCTTCGGACTGCTGAAACGGGAACGGGTACACCGCCGAGAATACCGCACGCTGGATGAAGCCCGGTCAGATGTGTTTGACTACATCGAGCGGTTCCACAACCCACGCATGCGTCAGCGCCTTGCCCGTCAGGACATGAAGCTATGACGCTTGTTTAAACCGTCCGTGGAAACGGGGTAGAACCCGTCGCCTGCCGAACTGGCACGGGGATAGGTCGCAGTTTTTGATTAAGCGCCATGCCTGACCGTAAGTTAGGAAAAAATTAAAAACGCAGTCCGGCGCCTGTTACCCTGTCATCCTCTCGCTTCACTGCACAGACCGATCCGACGATGTCCGATACCGCCCTTTCCCTGCTCCAGCGCATCTACGGCTACCCCGCCTTTCGCGGCGAACAGGCGGCCATCGTCGCGCATGTGGCGGCCGGCGGCGACGCGCTGGTGCTGATGCCGACCGGCGGCGGCAAGTCGCTGTGCTACCAGCTTCCAGCACTGCTGCGGGCGGGTACGGGCGTCGTCGTCTCGCCGCTGATCGCCCTGATGCACGATCAAGTCGCGGCGCTGCGGGAGCTGGGTGTGGCGGCGGCCTATCTCAACTCCAGCCTGACCCCGAGCGCGGCGGCGGGCGTGGAACAGGATTTTCTGGCCGGACGACTCGAACTGCTCTATGTCGCGCCGGAGCGGCTGCTGACGCCGCGCTTCCTGGAATTGCTCACCCGCGCATCGGTGGCCCTGTTCGCCATCGACGAGGCCCATTGCGTCTCCCAGTGGGGACACGACTTCCGGCCCGAATACCTGGGGTTGTCGGCGCTGCACGAGCGGTTTCCCGCCGTGCCCCGCATCGCCCTCACCGCCACCGCCGATGCGCTGACCCGACAGGAGATCATCGACCGGCTGGACCTGAGCTCCGCCCGCCTGTTCACCGCCAGCTTCGACCGGCCCAACATTCGCTACACCGTGGTTGAAAAGGGGGACACCCGCCGCCAGCTGCTGGATTTCCTGCGCGCCGGTCACGCAGGGGACGCGGGCATCGTCTATTGCAGCAGCCGGCGCAAGGTGGACGAGACCGCTGACTGGCTGGCCGGCCAAGGCTTCACCGCCCTGCCTTATCACGCCGGCATGAACACCGCCACGCGCCAACGCCACCAGGAGCGGTTTCTGCGGGAGGATGGCGTGGTCATGGTCGCCACCATCGCTTTCGGCATGGGCATCGACAAGCCCGATGTGCGCTTCGTCGCCCATCTGGATTTGCCCCACTCCATCGAGGGCTATTACCAGGAGACCGGCCGCGCCGGGCGCGATGGCGCGGCGGCGGATGCCTGGATGGCCTGGGGTCTGGGCGATGTCGCCACCCAGCGGCGCTTCATCGAGGAGTCCGAGGCCAAAGAGGCCCACAAACGCATGGCGCACGGCAAGCTGGACGCCCTGCTGGGGCTGGTGGAAACCGCCGCCTGCCGTCGCCAACTCTTGCTGCGTTACTTCGGCGAGGCGTCCGAACCCTGCGGCAACTGCGACAACTGCCTGGAGCCGCCCACGCTTTGGGACGGCACCGAAGCCGCCCGCAAGGCCCTTTCCGCCGTCTACCGCACCGGCAACCGCTTCGGCGTCGGCCATGTCATCGACGTCTTGCTGGGCAAGGCGACGGACAAAATCGCCCAGTGGGAGCATGGGCGCCTGTCCGTGTTCGGCATTGGCCGGGAACTGGACGAAAAGCGCTGGCGGGCCGTATTTCGCCAACTGGTGATTCAAGGCTGCCTGGACATCGACCACACCGCCTATGGCGCCCTGAAGCTCACCGAGGCGGCCCGGCCGGTGCTGCGGGGTGAGGTGCCGGTCACCTTTCGGGAAACCGCGCCGCGCAAAAAAGGCGAAAGACGCGCCGGACCTGGTCTCCTGGGTCCCGATGCCGCTCTCTTTGATCACCTGCGCGCGTGGCGGCGCGAGGCCGCCGCCGACCACGACGTCCCCGCCTATGTCATCCTCCATGACGCGACGCTCAAGGAAATCGTCGCCCGCAAGCCCACCACGCTGGCGGAGCTGGCCACCATCCCCGGCATTGGCGCCCGCAAACTGGACGCCTACGGCCGCGAAATCCTCGCCTGCCTCTCCGGCGCTGCGTCGTAAGGCTAGCTAACGATCCAGGCCCCGGGAATGCCTGCCCAACTCGCGCCTACCCCTATCAATCGCTTGGAATCATGGCATGCGACATAAGGTCGCACTTCGCCGTGCGGTCCATTCACACCGCTATCCTCGCCCAGTCCGGTCCAGTCGAGGCCGGCAAATGAACCCCGACCTTCCTGCAACGTATTGAACAAAGGAGCGACCCATGCGCAAAACCTGTGCAGCCCTTATCACCAGCCTGTTGATCGGCTTGTCTCCCCTGGCCGCCCAGGCCCAATCCCAGCCGCTGAGCGACGCTGAACTGGCCACCGTGAGCGGCACGGGGATCGCGGATCCCATGATGACGATGATGGCCAACATGATGGTCGTCATGAGCGCGGTGCCGGTGATGGGACCGATCCATGACCGCATGATGTCGGCCATGAACCGGATCCCCGTTCTCGGCCCGCTTCATCACCAGATCATGGCTCACGCGACACTGGATGGCGGCCACGCTGATATGGGTGGTGGGATGAGCATGTAAACAACTGAGCCACGGGACGCCATGCTCATTATGCATGAGCGCCGTGATCCCGCCGCGCAAAAACAGCCAAGGCGCAATGAAGCCATGACAGGCATCTCTACCGACACCGCCAGCTCGTTGAGAACGCATTCCTGCAGCTCAAGCGCTGGCGGGGCATCGCGACGCGTTACGCCAAAAACGCCGCCTCTTTCCTGGCCGCAGTCCATATACGCTGCCTTATGCTTAGGCTCGCCATCTCGTGACGGCACAACCTAGTCTTGGAGGTTCATATTTCAATTGCCTGACCAGTGGACCCAACCGGTCAGGCTGGTCATCAGAATCAGCACACCGAAAACGATGCGATACCAGGCGAATACCGTGAAATCATGGTGCTGGATGTAGCGCAGCAGGGCGCGCACGGCGATAAAGGCGCTGACAAAGGCGGCCAGGAATCCAACCGCGAAAGGCCCCAGATCCGCCGCGCCGAGCAGGTCGCGGTGTTTGTACAGGTCGTAGGCGGTGGCAGCAAACATGGTGGGGATGGCGAGAAAGAAGGAAAACTCCGTCGCCGCTTGGCGCGAGAGTCCAAAACACAGTCCACCGATGATGGTCGCCCCGGAGCGCGATACGCCGGGTACCAGGGCAACGGTTTGTGCCAGACCCACTTTCAGCGCGTCCAGCGCGCTCATCTGCTCAACCGCGGCGGCGTGAATCGGATGCGTGCGCCGCTCGGTCCACAGGATGAAGATACCGCCCAGGATCCAGGACGCCGCGACAACGGGCGTTCGGAACAGCGCCGCCTTGATCGGCCCGATGAACAGCGCGCCCAGTATGGCGGCGGGCAGGAAAGCGATGAAAACATTGGTTGCGAAATGCTGCGCCTGCGGATCGCTGGACAGGCCGCGCAGTACCCCGGCCAGCCGGACACGGTATTCCCAGCAAACCGCCAGAATTGCGCCGAGCTGGATCACCACCTCGAACAACTTGCCTTTTTCATCGTGCACGCCCAGCAATTGGGCCACGACAATGAGATGGCCGGTGCTGGACACAGGCAAAAATTCAGTCAGTCCTTCGATAAGACCCAGAATCAGGGCCGCAAGGTAAGCAGTCACGGGGGATGACTCCGTGTGAGGTTTGGGGTGGGGAAGCGGATGCCATTATGACCCTGACCGCAGGGCACCTGCCAAGTGCGACCCGATTATGCAGTGGATTCTGGTGGCGTGATGAGCGGGGTAGCGGGATCACTGAGCATGGTTTGCAATATCTGCAGGCGCACCTGGCGCAGCGCAGCACCAAGTTCCGGCCCGCTCAGGCCGGTTTCACGCAGGGACTGGCTGGACACCGCTTGTACCTGCTGTAAGGCCGCCCGCAGTCGCGCCGATCGTGGAGCGGGGTCGTCGGTGAAGGTTTCCCAAGCCATCAGAAGGGCCAGGAATTCTTCAAAGCGGGCCGGGCGGCGCAAGGCGTCGGCCTGTTCCAGAAAGGCCAGCCACAGGCTTGCGGTGGCCCCCTCCGGCAAGGTGGGCAGTGCCCGCAGGGCCAGATCCGCCAGATCCGCGAATCGTCCCGGCACGCGGTAATGGGAAACCACCGCCTCATGATCGGTGACCGAGACCCTGGCAGCGGACCATAGTCCCGCGTAGCGCACGGGCGGGCGGGGTTCCCGTGGCGCCAAAAAATCAAGAAAGCGCCGCCAGACGGGCAAGCCTGCGGGCGGCCAGCGCAATTCGGGCCATAGGGCAGAGCACGCGCCGCAGTTCTCCAGCACATCAAAAAACGCGCCGGGGGCGGTTTGTTCCAGGGCTTTTTCCCATTCCCGCCAAATCCGTTCCGGGGGCAGTTCGGCCAGCATGTTCCGGGCCACCATGTCTGCCATCAGCGCTCGGGTTTCCGGGGCGACCGAAAACCCCAGGGGGGCGAGCCGCGCGGCAAAACGGGCGACACGTAGGATGCGCAGGGGGTCTTCGGCAAAAGCGGGAGAGACGTGGCGCAGCACGCGGGCCGCCAGATCGCGCTGGCCGCCGTAGGGGTCGATCAGCGTCCCGTCAGGCGCGCGCGCCATGGCATTGATGGTGAGGTCGCGGCGGCGCAAATCATCTTCCAGGGTAACGTCCGGGTCGGCCTGGACCTCGAAGCCCCGATGCCCGGGGCCACTCTTGCGCTCGGTGCGGGCCAGCGCGTATTCCGCGCCAGTGCGGGGATGCAGGAACACGGGGAAATCACGACCCACCCGGCGAAAGCCCTGAGTGCGCATTTCCGCTGCGGTGGCGCCCACCACCACATAATCGTGTTCATGGACCGGCAAGCCCAGCAGTTCGTCCCGGATCGCACCTCCCACCAGATAGGTTTCCATGGCTTGCTCCGTTCAGGTCAGCCGGCGTCGTTCTGCCCAGCTCTTTGGATGACCGATGTAAAGTGGCAACTGAGCCTCCACGCTCCGTGGCGCGAGGCCAAAAACGGTTTCCAGCGCGTTCGTCTCACAGACATTGGCCACTTGGGCGGAGCGGTAGTTGTCGCGGGAAAACGGCTTGCCGGGGAAGTATTCCATGATCGCCGCCTGCAGCCGCGCCAGCGGATCGGGTGCGGGCAGCACAAGGCGCTTGATGCCGGCCACTTCAGCGGTCAGGCGCGCCAGTTCGAGCAGGGTATAGATTCGTGGCCCGCCCAGACAATAGCGCTGGCCGATGGTCTCCGGTTGTGTCAGGGCTGCTGCAAGGGCCAGACCGACATCACCGACGAAAACCGGCTGCATCCGCGCCTGGGCGCAGGGCAGGGGGAAGATCCCCGGCGCCCAGTGCAACAGCCGGGCAAGACGATTGAGAAACTGGTCGCCGGGTCCGAAGATCACGGAGGGACGGAAGATGGTGATGGCCAGCCGATCAGCGCCATTGACGCGCAATTGCTGCTCGCCTTCCCCCTTGGTGCGCAGGTACAGGCTGGCGCCTTGTCGGGCGTCGGCACCCGCCGCGCTCAGGTGAAGTACCCGGCCGACCTGCGCGCCCAAGCAGGCTCGCGCCAGCTTGGCCGGCAGATCCACATGGACACGGCGAAAGCCCCGGCCGGCGTGCCCGGATTCATTGAGGATGCCGACCAGATTGATGGCCACTTGGCAATCGCAGAGGGAGTCCGTCAGCGCAGCTTCGTCATGCACATCCACCGGCCAGAGTTCCAAACCGGGCAGCAGCTTGAGTTCTCGGTGTCGCTCTGGACGGCGGCTGAGCACGCGCAGGCCATGACCCTGGCTATGCAGGATGGGCAAGAGATGCTGACCGACGAAGCCGGATCCACCCAGGATGGCGATTTGCAAGGTTTTCAATGCCTCTTGTCTTCAGCGGCGCCTGGCTCGGACCCGAGGCAAGCGGTGGTTAATCGCTCCAGACTAGCGCGTTGGGGGGCTTGATGCGCGCTCTGTTCTGTGAAGATTGACGATACACCTGATGCGCCCCGCTCGGGAGTGGGCCATCCGAAAAAGCTGGCTGTCCGAAGCCATGGTCAGACCACTTGACCGGATTGTTCGAACCGACTCGGGCTTTGGCCTCATGTGTCGCCGTATCCGCTATATTTCATTGCTGAGATTTGTTGTCCCAGGCTCGGATCAATGGAGAGTCAGGATGCTGAATTCCAGATCATTGGTGCGACCTATGCGAGATTCTGCTGCAAGGTGCCGCCGATATGCACCAGTGGGGTGCTGCGGCGCTCTGTTGGCGCGCAGAATCACCTGGGTCGAGGATGGTAGGGTTCGTGCCCCCCCAGTGGTTGACCAGGTACAAATTTCTGTGACTCTTTCGTCAGCAAGTGTATTTGCGTTCTCTCCCAGCAAGCCAGTCAAGGAGTGAGACGAGCAATGGATGATGCACGGGTGGTTATCACCTATTGTTCTCAATGCCAATGGCTGCTGCGGGCGGCCTGGATGGCCCAGGAATTGCTCATGACTTTCGGACAGGATCTGGCGGAGGTGGCCCTGCGTCCCGGAACGGGCGGTGTGTTTGAAATCCGTTTGGGGGATGAACTGCTCTGGTCGCGGGCGCGGGAAGGTCGTTTTCCCGAGGCCAAGGAGATCAAGCAGCGTTTGCGCGACCGGATCGATCCGCAGCGTGATCTGGGTCATTCCGACCGCCATGATGGGCACTGAATGCAGCGCTTTCTGGTGATCCTGGGACTGATTCTGCTGGCCTTGGGAGTTTTGTGGCCGTGGATCGGGCGGTTGGGTTTGGGACGTCTGCCGGGCGATGTGTACTGGCGAAGTGGTTCAATCACCGTCTATGTTCCACTGACCACCAGTTTACTGTTGAGCGCGTTGCTCAGCTTGCTGTTGTGGTGGTTGTCGCGGTGACGGGTTTTCCTGAGGGATCCGCTTGAGTACACTGCGCAGTCGCGTGACAAGGCCGTGGTCTGCACTGCGGGCTGCCGTTTGACCGATAAAAAGGATGAGAAGCCAATGAAAAAGAGCATCTTGGGTGGCGTTGCGCTAAGTCTTGCGGCCTGCATGGGATCCGCCGAGGCCTCCGGGTTGCTCTCCAGCGGCGTTTTGGAACGGGCTTATCGGGCCAATGTCGCGCTGGATGGAGTGGCCAGCTCTGGGCCGGATTTCCTCGGCTCGCAAGCCTTGAGCGAGCATTTCTTCCTCAGTGCGGGTTACCGGTCGGGTGACGAGGAGCTGGGCGGATTCACGCTGCCGCTCGATACGCTATCCGCAGGTGTGGGT
This sequence comes from Gammaproteobacteria bacterium, assembly GCA_011620145.1. Taxonomy (GTDB): domain Bacteria; phylum Pseudomonadota; class Gammaproteobacteria; order UBA5335; family UBA5335; genus Macondimonas. Next base: position 7,492 of record WOZT01000204.1, read on the forward strand.
GGTCAATACACCCTGCGCCCGATGCTGGATGGGGTTTCACTTGGCCTCTTTGGGGGGCTGTCGTACCTGAGCCGTAACGACACGTTATTTGGCACGGATCAATGGCGTGGTTATGGTCTAGGGGGTGGCTTGCGGTTGGGGATTCAAAATGCCTTTGAACTCGAGCTGGGCGTCCTGCAAAACGCTTTGGACAACACCCGAGACAATGTGGATTCCGGCCTGCTGCGCTATTCCCTGGGCGCGATTTATCGGTTGACGCCCAGTCTCGGGCTGACCGCTTCCTATATGACGGGTGAATACGACAGAGATTTGCGTGGGCAGGAACTTACTGAATGGCGATTGGGTGCCCGTCTGGGATTCTGAGGTTTCCCGCGCTGCCGGCCGAACAACGCGCGCCGCAGTCGCGTCCGAACGTCACGATAGTTTCATTGTTCCAGTCCCCCAAGATCCCATCAGGGCGGACGGCGTTGCATGCGTTCGATTGGAGCCGTGTCAAGCGAAGGGATTCAGGCCCGTTTGCGCAGCAGCGTCAGGCCATCGGCCACGGGCAACAGACACAGATCAACCCGTGAATCGGCGTGCCGCGCCGCATTGAAGGCGCGCAGAGCGGCGGTGTCGGCATCCTGAATGGCGGGGTCGGCGACATGGCCTGACCACAGCG
>WOZT01000195.1 GCA_011620145.1 Gammaproteobacteria bacterium
GCATGGCCTGATTGCGGCCATTCTTCTTGGCGGCATAGAGCGCCGCGTCAGCCAAGCGGATCAAATCCGTTTCACCGGCGCAGCCTGTTCCCTGGGTATCCGCCACCCCAATGCAAATCGTCACGCGGCCCAACGGAGATGCCTCATGGGGCAGCGCACGCCGCCAGATGGCCTGGCGGATGCGCTCGGCCACGCCAAACGCGCCCGCCAGGGGCGTGGCCGGGAGCAGAACGGCAAATTCCTCGCCGCCATAGCGAGCCACCAGATCGCCGCTGCGTCGAATGCCGTCACTGATCAGCTGCGCCACTTCCTGCAGACAGGCATCGCCGGCAAGATGCCCGTAATGGTCGTTGTACTGCTTGAAATAGTCGATATCGATGAGCAACAGCGCCATATGTTCATGCGCAGTGCCATGGCGATCCGTGATGCGATCACCGGCCGCACGTTGGGCGCGCCGCCACTCCTCGCGCAAGGATTCATCAAAACGCCGCCGATTGGCGACTTGGGTCAGTCCGTCGATCATCGAGAGCTGATGCAAACGTGCGTTGGCGGTTTCCAGGGCGCGCCCCTTTTCATCCAAGGCCTCGGTTTGCTCCCAGATCAAGGCGTGGTTTTCCCGCTGCTGGCGCAATAAGTCGGTGATCCGGCGCTTGATGGTTTGCTGATGACCATTGGCGATGGCACCGATCAGCCAGCTCACCCACCACGCCGCCCAGAAAAACCCGAACAGAATCGGCGATATGGCCGTTGCGGGCGCAAGGAAAAGATAGACCAGCAAGATGCCGATCTGTACCGCACAGCCGGTCAGCAAGGTCGGCGCAAATCCCACGTTGAGCCCGAGGAAAGCCGTGGCGGTCGGTCCCAGCAACATCATCAGCATGGCGCCGAACAATGAAACGCCATCCAACAGGACCACAGCCAGCGCGCAGGTCATATGCCCGAGGGTAAATGCCAGGTCCGCCGTTCCCAAGGACCAGGGGAAGCGCCGGAAAAGGCCGGTGCGAAAATACAGATACTGACTCAGAAGCCAGATTGAAACGATGATCATCAGGCCATGCTGGGTCGTGAGCGGCAGTTGGATCAGTCCATATCGCCGCGCAACCGCCGCCAGGCCAAAGAGCATCGCCCAGATCAGCAACGCGTACGGGACACCGCGCAAGGCTTCGCGACGGCGCCGCAACTCCCGCTCCGCCGCCTGGGGACGGGTGTCCATCTCCCCCAGGGGCATTTCAGGCAGCGCGGTATCGGCTGCCAAGCCCGCCTCAGCATGCACGGAGGTCTTCATGCGACACCCGCCACGGGGGCCGCGATCACCCAGCGATTGCGCCCTTCGCGCTTGGCTTCATACAGGGCCGCATCGGCCCGCTCCAGCAAGGCCTGCGGATTGACGGGGTTGTCCCCGCCGGTCGCAACCACGCCAAGGCTTATGGTGACGCAGTCGCTGGCCGAAGAGCCGGCGTGGGGAATGGCAAGACCCTCGACCGCGCGACGCATCCGCTCGGCCACCACCGCAGCGCCGTCCGCTGGCGTCCCCGGCATCAGCACCGCAAACTCCTCTCCACCATAGCGGGCCACCAGGTCGGTGGCACGGTTTACCGCGCCGATGATGGCTTGGGCAATCCGCCGCAGACACTCATCCCCGGCCACATGGCCGTAATGGTCGTTATAGGCCTTGAAATGATCCACATCGATGAAAATCAGCGCCAGCGCCTCGGGATCGATCGGCTTGCGGGCCGGTTCGCGACTCACGACGGCTCGCTGGCGGCGGCCCCATTCTTCTCCCATGGCCTCATCAAATCGCCGGCGATTGGCCACATGGGTCAAGCCGTCCACCATGGACATCTGCTTGAGGGTCGTGTTGGCCTGCTCCAGTTCAGCCGCACGATCATCGAGCCGTGTTTTCTGGTCCCGGATGATGTCGGTCGCTGCCTGTTGCTGCCGGAATAAATCCAGAATCATGTATTTCTTGCGGATATTGATGCCGTTGACCGCTGATCCAATCGCCCAGCTCACCAAGACAATCGTCAGAAACAGAAAAAACTCGGGGGGAGACAAGGTCCATGGCGAAGGGGGCAATCCCAGGTAAGCCAGAGCCAACACCCCACACAGCCCGACCCCCATCGCCAGAGTGGGCCGAAAACCAAAATTCAGTCCGAGAAAGGCGGGTCCGGCCGGCGCGGCCATCGCCAGCAGCAACACCGAGAGATAGCTGAACCGGTCCAGGAAAAGGTAGGCCACCACCAACACGGCGTGCGCCGAAATGCTGATGATCCCAACCGTACCGAAAGAAACCCCCGTTCGCAGACACAAGGGGGTACTGAAATACAGGTAATGGGCGAGGACAATCATGATCACTCCCCCGTATAGAGGAGCGCTTTCATCCCACCCCAGGCCCGTCAGGCCATACCGCTCGGCCAGCACCTGCAACAAGGCAATGGCCAACCAGACGGGCAAGCTCATCAGGGTGGCCCGGCGGGCCACACGGCGCTTACGGTCGAGATTTTGCGTTTCCATGGGTTTGTCCAATCCGCGCGCCTTACCCACCAAACGGTGACGCTTGGACAGGTTAGCGGGCGCCCAGGGGCGGATCTTTAGGATCGCCGCTGGCGCCTTCATCGCGTCGCACGAATCATGGCCCAAAGATTGCTTTCAGACCGTAGGGATCGTCTCCATATGCACTTTCCTGGCGCCAAACACGCTGCCGGGGATACGGGAACGAACCTGCGGCTCAACCCCATGCCGCGCCAGTCGATGTTTTGAATGAGGTCACTGCTGTGGGTATCTGGACTCAGGTCATTACGCACTAAAATAGCGCATTGATCCCTTGAATTTTCGGAACATCCCAGCAGATCAAGCATCCAACAGGCCATGCCATTACGGCATGCCCGCGCCAGGAGACCCTGTATGCCAAGCAAGCCCACCGAACCTGATTCACGCGCCCTGATCGCTTCCCTGGAAGCTTATTCCCGGGAACACAAGGCGATCCGCTGGCGCGGCAACCTGCGGCAATTCCTCGGCGAAGTGCTGCCTGCAACGCCTCATCTGCTGGCCCGCAACAGCCATCAGTACATGTGGGACATGCTGCGCTGGAAGCATCGCAAGCTGACCGGGGACGAGTCTCCCGACTCCGCGCCGACCGGCCTGTTCCAGCAGGAGCTGTACGGCGTCGACGCCGCCCTGGGCCGGGTGGTGGACTACTTCAAGGCGGCGAGCGCCGGCACCGAAGTGGGGCGTCGCTTGCTGTTGCTGCTGGGCCCACCCTCGGGTGGCAAATCCAGCCTGGTCATCCTGATCAAGCGCGGCCTGGAGGAATACAGCCATACCGACGAGGGGGCGCTCTACGCCCTGGAAGGCTGCCCGGTGCACGGCAATCCGCTCAACCTGATTCCCCACAGCCTGCGTCCCTCGTTCCGGGAAACCTTCGGGATCGAGATCACCGGCGAGGTTTCCCCCTTTACACGGGAGCGTCTGGAACGGGAATTTTCAGGTGATTTCATGCAGTTCCCGGTGGAACGCATTTTTCTCGCGGAAGCCGATCGCATGGGAGTGGGCACCTACGCGCCCCACGACCCCACCACCGCCGACATCGCCGACCTGGTGGGCTCGGTCGACCTGTCCAAGGTCGCCGAAATCGGCGACGAGGGCGATCCGCGCGCCTGGTCCTGGTCGGGAGCAGTCTATGCCGCCAGCCGCGGCATGCTGGAAATGATCGAAATCCTGAAAGTGAAACGGGAATTCCTCTATCTGTTGTTGACCCTGACCCAGGAAAAAAACGTCAAGGTGTCCCGTTTCCCCTTGATCTACCTGGACGAGACCATCATTGCCCACACCAACCTGGCGGAATTCCACAAGTTCATCCAGGAAAAGGAAAACGAAGCCCTGCTCGACCGCATGGTCATCGTCCAGGTTCCCTATACACTCAACTATCGGGACGAAGCGCAGATCTATCGCAAGCTGATCGCCGGTGCCAGCGCCTTCTACAATGTGCATATCGATCCCCACGCCCTGCAGGTGGCCGCCGTATTCGCCATCCTCACCCGACTGGAGGACACGGAAAACCTCGATCCAGTGCAAAAAGCCCGCCTGTATGCCGGAGAAAATGTCGAAGGCATGGGCGGCAGCGAGATGGAGCGCATGCATGCCGATCATCCCGAGGAAGGACTCTCCGGCGTCAGCCCGCGCTTTGTCATCAATGCCCTGTCCAACGCCATCGTGCGCAACAAGGTGTACAGCCTGACCACCATGGAAGTGCTGTTGGCGATCAAGGATTCCATCGATTCCGACGCCCGCATGGACCCCAAGCAGAAACGGCGCTGGATCGATTTCCTGGTCAGCGCGCGCAAGGATTTCTACAACCGCTGGGTCAAGCAGGACGTCCACAAGGCCCTGTTCGCCTCCTTCGAGCAGGAAGCCCAGGGCCTGCTCGACAAATACCTGGACGAGGTGGAAGCCATGCTGGACCGGCGCGAGGTCACCGACCCGGTCACCGGCGAGAAGCGCAAGCCCGACGAACGCTTCCTGCGTCAGGTGGAGGAGAAGATCAAGATCTCCGATTCGGGCAAGGAATCCTTCCGCCAGGAAGTGGTGCGCAAGGCGATGGTGGCCTACAAACAGGGTGACAAGTTCACCCTCGACAGCCACGCGCGCCTGCACGAGGCCATCGAGCAATACCTGTTCGAGGAACGCCGCGATGTGCTGCGGCTGGTGAGTTCGACGACCCGACCGGATGACGAGGCGCGCAAGAAGATCACCACGGTCCAGGCGCGGCTGGTGGCCGAATATGGCTACGACGACTACAGCGCCGAGGAGGCCTTGAACTACGTCACCACCCTCTTGTCCCAAGAGTAAGGCCGCGCACGATGGCCTGTTTCTTGAATAGATATAACTGAGAAGCCTTAAGGATCACCCGACACGGAAAATCAGCGCGAACCGTCCACCCAGCCACTCAGGAGGACCCGGCGGCCAAAACCAACGGGGGAGTTCCATGCCCGACCATCATGAGCATCTTTGGTATGACCTCTTTTCCCGGGGCGCCCGCGACTGGTTGCGGCATAACGCCAAAATCCGGGCCTCGGTACGGGAACAATTGCCGCGCCTGATCGCCGAGGCCGACATCCTGTCCACCGATGCAAACCGGCGCGTGCGCATGCCGGTGCGTTTCCTCGAACACCACCGTTTCAAGCTCAGCCGCGACCAGGAGCAATCCGGGGTCGGCCAAGGCAAGGTCAAGCCTGGGGACACGCTCGGATCGCCCGCCCCCCAGCCGGGCACCGGCGAGGAATCGGGCGGCGGCAATGACCAGGGCGGCGTGGAGTTCGTGGTGGAAATGAAGGTCGATGAAATCGTCGACTGGATCTGGGAGGAGCTGAAACTACCCGAGTTGGAGCCCCGCGCCAGCAGTGTCCTGCACGAAGAGGAATGGGCACGGGAAGGCTGGGACAAACGCGGCGCCCGCGCCCGCCTGGATCGTCGCCGCACCATGAAGGAAGCCATCAAGCGGCGGGCCGTGCAGCCGGCGCCGGCGGCCCCCTTCACCAACGATGATCTGCGCTATCGCCAGCTCAAGAAGCGGCCCAAACCCAACACGCAGGCCGTGGTCCTGTTCGGCCTGGATGCTTCCAGCTCCATGGGTGAACGGGAACGGGTCTTGGCCAAGACCTTCTTTTTCTGGGCGTTGCAGGGCGTCCGGCGGCGCTACAGCCAGTTGGAAGCCGTGTTTATCGGTCATACCGTGGAGGCCTGGGAATTCAGCGAAGAAGAATTCTTCCAGGTCAGCGGCCAGGGCGGAACCGTGGCCTCCACCTGCTATCGCAAGGCGCTGGAAATCATCCAGAACCGCTACCCGCCGGCGCAATACAACATTTATTTCTTCTATGCCTCCGACGGGGAGAATTTCCAGGACGATCACCCCCATGCCGTGGAAAGTCTGCAGCAGTTGGCGGATCTGGCCAATTACTGCGGCTATGTGGAAGTCGCCTCACCCAGCCCGATGCAGCGCTACCTGGAAACCTCGCGGGTCTTCGATGAAGCCATTCCCGACCCGCAGCAAGGGGCGCGTTTCTCCCTGACCCAGGAAGAAGACATCTGGGAGGCGATCCGCACCTTCTTCGGCGTCCATTCCCAAGCCGCCTGAGGGAGGTGCGCGCCATGAGTTATCGTCCCCTGAGCTATCAGGTCGAAATCGAAGCCCTCGCCCAATCCTATGGCCTGGACTATTTTCCGGTGCAATTCGAACAGGTGCCGCCCAGCTTCATGATGGAAGTGGCGGTCTATGGCCTGCCGGTGCGCATGCCGCACTGGTCTTTCGGGGTGCGCTACATCTATCAATTGATCCAGCACCGCATGGGCCATTCCCATATCTTCGAGGTGGTGATCCCCGGCAATCCGGGGCATGCCTATCTGGCGGACACCAACCGGGAAACCGAGAACATCCTGGTCACCGCCCATGTGCTGGGCCACGCCGACTTCAGCAAGAACAACCTGCTGTTCCGGCGCGTGCAGGAGCAGGCCGGCTATCACATCGTCGAACAGGCCGCCAATCACGCCCAACGCATCACCGAGGCCATCGAACAGCACGGCATGGAAGCGGTCGAGCGCGTGCTGGACGCCGCGTTTGCCCTCGAGCAGCACATCGACATCCACCAGGACCTGCGGCGCGCCCGCTACGCCGATCTGCCCGCTGCGCCAGTCAGCGCACCAACCGCCGACACGGCAGGCTTCCGCGACCGCTTCGCCCACCTTCCCGGCAGCGCCGCCGCACCAGCGCGCGCGCCCACCCACGCCCCGATTCCACCCAGTCCCGAAAGCGACCTGCTCTGGTTCATCGCCCACTACGCGCCGGATCTGGAGGGCTGGGAACGCGACATCCTGCTGGCGGTGCGGGAAGAATCGTTCTATTTCCAGCCCATTTTCGCCTGCCAGATCATGAACGAAGGCTGGGCTTCCTACTGGCATGCCCGGCTGTTGCGCGAGGCCCGCTTCCTGCCGTCCGAGTTGTATGTCGACGCCATCAAGACCCACTCCGATGTGGTGCGTCCCTATGCCGGCGAGGCGCAGGTCTCCCTGCAGGTCAACCCTTATCACCTGGGTTTCTGCCTGTGGGAACACATCATCGAGCACCACGGGATGGCGGCGGCGCGGCGCATCATGGCGACCGAGGATGACTTCGGCTTCGTCCGCAATTACCTCGACGAGGAACTGGCCCGGCGCCTGGGGCTGTTCCAGTACACCACCCGCCGCCGCGGGCGGGAGGCCACGGTCAGCGATTGGGATCTGGACGCGCTGAAGGAATCCCTGCTGGCGCCCAAGTACCATTTTGGTGCGCCCCATGTGGAAGTCCGCGAGATGCGCCGCGACGGCACCCTGGTGCTGCAACAGGATCATGCCCTGGACAAGCGCGGTCTGGATGTCGAATCCGCACGCAAGGTACTGGAATACATGCACAGCATCTGGCGCCGCCCGGTCGTGCTGTATTCCATCAATGGCCAAGGCAAGGAAGCGCGCATCGCCGTCGGCGAGTGAGTGGCCGGCGCATTCGTCTGCTATCCTATCGCCGCTCTACCAAGCCCTCTTTTGCTGTCTCAAGGAAGGGACCCATGCTGCACTCTCGTTCATTCTGGCTGGCCCAAGGCGTGGCCATTGTCCTGTTTCACCTGCTGGCGCTGGTCTTGCTGCTCACGGGCAACGCCGACCATCCCCTGGTGCTGATCTGGGGGATCGTACTGGTCATCCATGCGGGAGAACTGGTCGCAGCCTTCATTGCCCTGAAGGGCCTGAATGTCCCGCCCCTGACGGTGATCGCCAAGACCCTGATCTTCGGCTTCATCTGGTGGCTGCCGCGCCGTCTCGGCGTTTACCAGAGCTAAATCCCCGGCATCGGCAAAACCCCGGCCAGCGCTGCCCGCAGCAGGGCGGCCAGGGTTTTGCTGTCCACGAGTTCCCCTGAGCGGAGCATGGCGCTCAAGGCGGCTGGATCGACCCAATGGACCTCCAGGTGTTCGTCGCTCTCGGGATGCGCCGGGCCAAATGCCAGTTCCCGGGCGCTGAACAGATGAATCACTTCATCGCAAAATCCCGGACTCGGCCAGATCGGCCCCAGATCCCCCCATTCGCGCGCCGTCAGGC
>WOZT01000231.1 GCA_011620145.1 Gammaproteobacteria bacterium
TGCCTTGGTGGATGCCGCGCTGGCGCGTGATCCCGCCCAGGAGTTGACGCCTGTGCTGGAGCGCGAAGCCCAGGCCCTGGCCCGGCGCAGCCGCAGCTGGATCTCCGGCGCGCCAGCCATCGCAGCACATTGGCAGGATGATGCCGTGTTGAGTGATGCCGGTCTGCGGGAAGGGGAAGTGGGGCTGGATCTGCCGTTGTGGTGGCCGGATGCGCGTCAGGCCGCCCGCCTGCTGGCCAAAGCCAGTGCCGGGGAGGCGAAATTACGTCCCCGTTATAACCGCTGGCAGGCCGCCGGAGTGGTCCGTGAGCGCCTGTGGGCCCTGGCAATGGCCCAGGTGGACCTGGCGCAGGCGCAGGACGCCGAGCGCAGCAGCACATCCCTCCATGAACAGGTGCTGGCCCGGGTCCGGGCGGGCGATCTGGCGCAAACCGATCAATTGATGAGCGAGCAGGAAATGCTTGCCCGCCAGGCCGAACGGCAGGTCGCCGAGCGCGAATGGGCCGCGCAACGCGCCAGTCTCCGCTTCCTGCTCGGCCTGGAGCCGGATCTCGACGCATTGCAGCCGGAACCCCTTGGGAGCATTCCGCCGGAAGATCACCCCGGTCTGGCGCTGCTGGCCCAGGAAACACGCCGCGCCCAGGCCCAGTGGAATCAGCTTCTGGCCCAGGGCGCCGGAGCCCCCATTCTACAAGTCGGCAGCCGTCGCGAGCGCAGTAACCGCGAAGAGGATGAAGTGAATTCCCTGGGAGTCGGGCTCAGCGTGCCTTTTGCCGGGGCGGTGCATCTGGGCCCCGAACGCTCGGCGGCGGAACGGGCCTTGGCCGAGGCCCGCCTGCGTTGGCAACAGGCGGTGCGGGAACAGACGGTGGCGCGACAGGAGAGCGAGGCGTCACTCCGCTCCGCCCGGGAAGCCTTGGAACTGGCCCAGCGGCGCGGCGACCTGGCCCGGCGCCAGCAGGATCTGGCCCAGGCTGCGTTTGGCGCCGGCGAGTTGGACTTGATGGATCTGCTGCGCATTCGCGAGCAGGCACGGCTGACGATCCGGGAGGCGGAGCGCCAGCGCATCAAGGTCGGTCGTGAAACGGCGCGGTTCAATCAGGTCATGGGGGTGGTGCCGTGAAGGTGTGGATGAAATGGCTGATGATGTTTCTGTTGTGCGGCGCGGGATCGGTCGGGGCGCAGGAAGAACTGTCACTGGATGCTGCTCGCCGCGCTGCGGCCGGGATCCGCAGTGAAACGCTGGTGACGGTTGATGATGCCCTGCCGATCCGCTTACCGGCACGGGTCGCGGTGCCGAATGATCGCCTGCGCGTGGTGAGCGCCCGGGTGCCCGGGATTGTGGAAATTCTGGAGGTGGGCGAGGGCGAGCCGGTCGCGGCCGGGCAGGTTCTGGCCCGGATACATAGCACAGATCTGGCGGTTCTGGAGAGCGATCATTTGTCTGCCATGGCCCGGTTTGCGCTGGCCAATGCGGCCATGACGCGCGACCGCGATCTGCATGACCAGGGCATCATCGCCCGCCGCCGCTTCGAAGACACCCAGGCCCAGTGGCGGGAGGCTCAGGTGGCTCTGGATCACAGCCGCACGAGCCTGAAACTCGCGGGACTGGACCCGACACAGATCCAGTCGCTGGAGCGCATCGGACGCACCACCGGCACCTTGTCCATCACCTCGCCCATTGCCGGCGTGGTGCTGACCCAATCGGTCACTGCGGGCCAGCAGGTTGCGGTGGCCGATCCGCTCTATACGGTGGGGGATCTGCGGGAGTTGTGGCTGGAAATCCACGCCCCGCCGGCCGTGGCTGCCCGGGTCCGCCTGAAGGATCGGGTGCATATCGCTCAGCCGCCTGCGGAGGGCGAGATCATTGCGGTGGGACGCCAGATTCACAGTGCCGACCAGGGCGTCCTGCTGCGCGCCCGGCTGACGCCCAATGCCCCGACGCTGCTGCCCGGGCAGTTCGTCGAAACCATGCTGGAAATCCGGCCCGGCCAAGGCGAATTTTATGAAGTACGGGGCGCCGCCCTGGTCTACCTCGACAACAAGCCGCATGTTTTTCTGGAAACCGCAGCCGGCTATCGCCCGGTGCCGGTCACGGTGGTCAGCGAAACGGGTGACCGGCGCATCATCCAGGGCGCGCTGTCTGCCACCGACAAGGTGGCGGTGGCCGGCGTGGCCAGCCTGAAGGCAATGGTCAGCGGGCTGGGGGGCGGGAAGTAATGCTGGCCGCACTGATTCGCTTTTCGCTCAGCCAACGCCTGTTGGTTTTTCTGGGCGTGCTGCTGCTGATCGGGGGCGGCGGCCTGGCCCTGCTGCGCACCCCTATCGACGCCTATCCCGACATTTCCACCACCCAGGTCAAGATGGTGGTGAAGGCCGCCGGGCTCACCCCCGAGGAGATGGAAACCCGAGTCAGTGCACCCATCGAAGTGGAGATGCTGGGGATCCCGCATCAGGTCATGCTGCGGTCCACCACCAAATATGCCTTGGCGGACATCACCATCGATTTCGAGGAAGGCACCGACATCTACTGGGCGCGCCAGCAGGTGTCCGAGCGTCTGAATGGGGTGTGGGACCGTTTGCCGACGAATGTCACCGGCGGCATGGCGCCCATGACCACCCCGTTGGGGGAGATGCTGATGTTCACCGTCGAAGGGGACGGCATCTCTTTGGCCGAGCGGCGCAGTGTGCTCGACTGGGTCATCCGTCCAGCGCTGCGCACGGTGCCTGGGGTCGCCGATGTAAATGCCTTGGGCGGTGAGGTGCGCACCTTCGAAGTGATCCCCGACCCGGCACGCCTTGCGGCCCATGGCATCTCCCTGGCACGGCTGCGGGAAACGCTGGCGGTGAACAACCGCAACGACGGAGCCGGCCGACTCTCCGATGGCGAAGAAGCGTGGCTGGTGCGGTCCGAGGGCAGTGTGCGCAACCTCGCCGATCTGGCCGCGATCGTGGTTCAATCCGACCCCGTGGAGCCGGTGCGGCTCGCCGATGTGGCTCAGGTGCGCGAAGGCGCGCTGACCCGTTATGGCGGGGTATCCCACAACGGCCAAGGGGAGACGGTCGAGGGCTTGGTGCTGGGTCTGCGCGGGGCCAATGCGCGTGAGGTGGTCGACGGGGTGCGCCAGAAACTCGATGCGCTGGCCCCGAGCCTGCCCGCCGGGATGCGGGTTGACATCTTCTACGACCGTGGCGATCTGGTGAACCGGGCGGTGCACACCGTCAGTCGGGCACTGCTGGAGGCCGTGGTGCTGGTGTTGGTGCTGTTGGTGCTGTTCCTCGGTGATCTGCGAGCCGCACTGACCGTCGCGCTGGTGTTGCCACTGTCGGCCCTGGCCACCTTTGTGTGCATGCGATTCTTTGGCCTGAGCGCCAACCTGATGAGCCTGGGGGGACTGGCGATCGCCATCGGCATGCTGGTGGATGCGGCGGTCGTGATGGTGGAGAACGTGGTGACCCATCTGGCGCACCAGCGCGCGGGCAGCCCCCTGCCGCGCCTGCACGTCATCTATCGTTCGGCGCGGGAAGTGGCCGCGCCCATGACCTCGGGCATCCTGATCATCGTCATCGTCTTTCTGCCACTGCTGAGCCTGCAGGGGCTGGAGGGCAAGCTGTTCATGCCGGTGGCGGCGACCATCGTGTTTGCACTCACCAGTTCCCTGCTGCTGTCGCTGACGGTCATTCCAGTTTTGGCTTCGGTGTTGTTGGGGCAGGTGAGCCACACCGAGCCGTTCCTGGTCAGGCTGTTGCACCGTGGCTATACGCCGATGCTGCGCTGGGCGCTGTCTCATGTCGCCGTGGTGGTGGTGACTGCCCTGGCGCTGCTGGTCGTGGCCGGCGGCCTGTACCTGCGGGTGGGCAAGACCTTCATGCCGACGCTGGACGAGGGAACGGTGATCGTGCAACTGGAGAAACTGCCGTCCATCACCCTGGAGGAATCCCTGGCCGTGGACCAGCGGGTGCAACAGGCCCTGATGGGGCTGCCCGAAGTGGTGGGCGTGGTGGCCCGCACGGGGGCCGATGAAATTGGCCTCGATCCCATGGGTCTCAACGAAACCGACAGTTTCTTGCAGCTCAAGCCGCCAGCGGAATGGCGCATGGCCTCGAAAGACGCCCTGCTCGCGGCGCTGCGGGAGAAGCTGGACGGGTTCCCGGGGCTGAACTACGTGTTCAACCAACCCATCGAGATGCGGGTTTCGGAAATGCTCACAGGGGTGCGCGGCGATCTCGCGGTGAAGATTTTCGGGCCGGATCATGCCACGCTCACCCGATTGGCCCATGAGATGGGCGCTGTGCTGCGGCAGATCCCGGGCGCCGAGGATGTCTATATCCCCGCCAGTGACGGCGCCCTGTATTTCCGGCTGGTCCCCGACCGGCTCGCCCTGGGACGGCTCGGCTTGAGCATCGAGGACTTGCAGGACCAGTTGCGTTCCCTGGTGGAAGGCTGGCCAGTGGGCACGGTATACGAAGGCGACCGGCGTATCCCGCTGGTGATTCGGGGAGGCGCCAATCTGCGCGATTCGCCGGGCGATTTTCTGGCCCAGCAGGTGGTGCTGCCGGATGGACAGGCGGTGCCGCTGGCCAATCTGGTGCGGGTGGAGCGGGTGCAGGGGCCGGTTGCGATCAAGCGCGAACAGGGTGTACGCAACGCGGTGGCGATTGCCAATGTGAGCGGCCGCGATCTGGTGAGCTTTGTTGAGGAAGCCAAGGCGCGCATTGCCCGCGATGTTCCGCTGCCGGCAGGCTATTACCTGGCCTGGGGCGGAGAATTCGAGAACCAGCAACGCGCCGCCCAGCGGCTGGCCATTGTGGTGCCCCTGGCTGTGGGCTTGGTCTTTCTGTTGCTCTTTTCCACCTTCGGTTCGGTGCGCCAGGCGGTACTGGTGCTGACCAATATCCCCTTTGCCATGATTGGCGGCGTGATGGCGCTTTGGGGGACCGGGGAGTATCTGTCGGTGCCCGCATCGGTGGGGTTCATCGCCCTGCTCGGGATTGCCGTACTCAACGGGGTGGTGATGGTGACCTATTTCAACCAATTGCGCGCCATGGGGCGGTCGTTGGACGAGGTGGTGGTGGAAGGGGCGCAGCGGCGTCTGCGGCCGGTGCTGATGACGGCAAGCATTGCCGCCCTGGGGCTGGTGCCGTTGTTGTTCGCCACGGGCCCGGGGAGCGAGATCCAACGCCCGCTGGCCATTGTGGTTATCGGCGGGCTGGTGTCTTCCACCCTGCTGACCTTGCTGCTGTTGCCCATCTTGTACCGGCGTTTCGGAGAAGCCACCCCATGAACGATCTGTCCACTCGACCGGATCCGTCGACCGTGTTGTTGACCCTTGTCGTGGCCCCTGAACAGGCCGAGGCCATGATCGACTGGCTGCTGGATCACCCAGCGGTGCAGGGCTTCAGTTCCCAGGACGGATCGGGCCATGGCAGCGATCCCCAGCGGTTGAATGTGGAAGAGCAAGTGGTGGGCCGCAGGCCGCGGGTGTTTTTCACCTTGCTGCTTCGGGCAGCATCGGCCCAGGATCTGCTGGTTCAACTGCGCAGCGATTTTGCGGGACGCGAGGTGCATTATTGGTTGACTCCGGTCCTGGACAGCGGCCGTTTTGATCAAGACAGCGCCGGTGCTCCGGACATGAAAAAGGGGTGACGGAAGCCGTCACCCCTTGGATTCGAGGCCAGATGCCTCGCCTGCCTCAGAACGGCAGGATGTTGGCGTCCGGCTCACCTTCCGGAATGTCCATCAGATCCACATAGCGCTGCAGGTGGTAGTCCTTGTCTCCCAGCAAGGGGTCCATGGCCGTCAGGCGGATGAAATAGTGGCCAATGCGCAGGTCTTCCGTCTGGCCCATCCCGCCATGCAGTTGCACAGCGCTCTGGCCCACAAAGCGGCCTGCCTTGCCCAGCTTGTATTTCAGGGCATGCATGTCCTGCGCAGCGCTCGCCTGACCGGCCAGCGCTTCGGTGGTGGCGCGATAGAGCAGCGAACGGGTGAGTTCGGTCTCCACGAACATGTCCACGATGCGGTGCTTGACCGTCTGCAAATGGCTCAGGGGATGGCCGAACTGCACACGCTGGCTGGTGTATTCGGCGGTGTCCTTGTGCAGCATTTCCATCATGCCCACGGCCTCGGCACCCAGCGCCAGGATGGCGCGGTGAATGACCGCTTCCAGCACCTCGAAGCCGCGGTCGATCGTGCCCAGAACCTGGCTCTGGCCCACCAGGACATTCTCGAAACGCACCTCGGAGGCGCGCAGGCAATCCACCGTGGGGTAGTCGGTGCGGGTGATGCCTTCGGCCTTGGCATCCACCAGGAACAGCGTAAGGCCATTCGGGTCGGCGCGGTTGCCGGAGGTGCGCGCCACGACGATCAGTTGCGTGGCGCTCTCCGCGTTGAGCACCAGCGACTTGGTCCCGTTCAGGGTCCAGCCGCTATCGTGCTTGGTGGCGGTGGTGGCAATGTCGGTCGGGTTGTTGCGCGCCTGCTCCTCGGCATGGGCCAGGGCAAGCAGGACCTTGCCCTCCACCACACCGGGCAGGATGTCCCGCTTCTGGGTCTCTGTCCCGCCGAGCAGGACGGCGTTGGCGCCCAGCACCACGGTGGGGAAATAAGGCTCCAGGATCAGGCCCTTGCCCAGCTCTTCCATGACCACCATGGTGTCGATGAGGTTGCCGCCGATGCCGCCGTATTCCTCGGGGATGGCGACGCCCAGCCAGCCCAGGTCGGCAAAGGTCGCCCAGTTGGCCACGTCATAACCCGGCGCCTTGCGGGATTTCTTGCGGCGTTCGGAGATGCCCACACCCGTGCTGCCATAGTCTTCCCGCAGGAACTTCTCGATGCTGTCACGCAGCAGTTGCTGCTCTTCCGTGAAACGAAAATCCATGATTGCAATTCCTTCAGATTCTTGGAGGCGGGCTTCAGGTGCCGGCGTCAACCAGGCCCAACACACGCTTGGCGATGACGTCCTTCTGCACTTCGCTGCAGCCACCATAGACGGTGGCGGCGCGCCCGTTCAGATACAACATCATGCCCATCTTGGAGAACTTGGGCCCGGCTTCCTTGAAGCCCTGGTTGAGCCCAAAGATGCCGGCCGCCTCGATGGTGAGCTCCTGCATGCGCTGCTGCATCTCGGTGCCCTTGAGCTTGAGGATGGACGAGGCCGTGCCGGGCTCGCCGGTGTGCTGGGCGTCGGCCAGGCTGCGCAGCTCGGCGAACTCCAGCGCGCGCAGCTCGATTTCAGTTTCGGCGATACGGGTCACAAAGGCGCGGTCATCCAGCAGGGTCTGGTCGCCATCGGGCACAGCGCGGGCATTCTTCTTGAGCTTGTCCAAGGCCACGATGGTGCGGCTGATGCCGGCGATGCCGCTGCGTTCGTGCTGCAGCAGGCCCTTGGCGTAGGTCCAGCCCTTGCCTTCCTCGCCGATGCGGTTTTCCACCGGCACCTTGACGTTGTCGAAGAACACCTGATTCACATGATGGCTGCCGCCCAGCGTGAAGATCGGTTTGACGACGATGCCGGGGGTCTTCATGTTGATCAGCAGGAAGGTGATGCCTTCCTGGCGCACACCGGTGCTCTGGGTGCGGGTCAGGCAGAACATCCACTGCGCCATGTGGGCCATGGTGGTCCAGATCTTGGTGCCGTTGACGGTGTATTCGGTGCCGTCGGCGGACAGTTCGGCCTTGGTCTTGAGGGAAGCCAGATCAGACCCCGCGCCGGGTTCGGAATAGCCCTGACACCAGTTGACCTTGTTGTCTCGGATGTCCGGCAGGAAGCGTTCGATCTGCTCCTTGGAGCCATAGCGCATCAGGATCGGGGCCAGCATCACCTTGCCGAAGGGCAGTTCGGGGGGCAGGCTGTAGGCGCAGGTTTCCTTGTCCCAGATATAGTGCTGCACCGGGCTCCAGCCGGGGCCGCCGAATTCGACCGGCCATTTGGGGCAATCCCAGCCCTTTTCCTTCAGGGCCTTGAACCAGTCGTTGCGCTTGCTCCACAGCTCGCTGCTGTTCTTGGGGGCGTATTGACCGAGGAAATCCCGCACTTCCTGCTGGAAAGCCAGGTCCTCTTCCGTGAGTTGAATGTCCATGATGTAGCAAATCTCCTGCAAGGGATGAAGGCGTAGGACGC
>WOZT01000152.1 GCA_011620145.1 Gammaproteobacteria bacterium
CCAAGCCCTGGGCCGACGTGTGGCCCAAATCGCCCTGCGACTGCGCGGAGTAGACTGACTGTGACTCACCCCCGAACTCTGCAACGCCTCGCCTTGATCTGCATCGGCGGACTCATGGCCACTTTGGCTTATTGGCTGCTGGGCCTGTCGGCCTGGATGCCACCCCATACTGCCTGGCTCTGGCTGGCGGCAGTGGAAACCCCGTTGCTGCTGGCGGTACCCGGCTTGCTGTCGGGTCGACCCTACACTTTCGCCTGGCTGAGCCTGGCCTCCTTGTTCTATTTCGGTGGCGCGCTCATGGATCTGATTGCCAACCCCGCCCAGCGCCATGCCAGCCTGCCTGCCACGATACTGGGCTTGGGGCTTTTCATGAGCTGCATTCTGTTTCCAAAAGCGCTCAAGGCTCATCGACGCAAGGTATAAACCGGCCGCTCTCACCAGCGACTCATGAAATTTGAGGGCGCACCAACGCGCTTTATTCCGTCCCGTGCGCGGCCATGAGTTCGCGCAGCAAGGGGATGGTCAAACGACGCTGGGCGGCCAGCGTTTCCCGGTCCAGGTTGTCCAGAACCGCAAACAGATGAGCGGGATGACGGGTCTCCCGGGCCAGAAGGTAGCGAGCGACCGCGTCGGTCAGCGTGAATCCACGGCGCCGGGCGCGCATCTGCAGCGCCGCCAACTTGCCCGCATCATCCAAGGGCGAGAGCGCGTACACCCCTCCCCAGCTCAAGCGAGAAGCAAGATCCGCCAACGCCCATGGATAGCCTGCGGGGGGCTGGGCGGCGGCGGCCACGAATACGCCGCCACTGTCCTGAATCTCATGGTAAAGCGCCAGGATCACTCGCTCCCACGCACGCTGCCCGGCAATCTGGTCGATGGCATCGAGCGCCACCACGGCGCCGGGCGGCGCCCATCCCTCCATCAGCGCCGGTTGCCAGTTGGCGTGCTGATCGAGCGGCAGGTAGCGCACCGGCCGGTGCCCCTGGGCCTCACGGCATAGCGCCTTCAGCAAATGGCTCTTGCCGCTGCCGGAGGATCCGGCCAGGAACAGGACGCCGCGGGCGCCGGGGCGGGCGAGCGCCTGCACCGCCGCCAGCGCAATCCTGTTGCCGTTGTCCTCACCGCCCTCGGGCAGATGGAAATTTTCAAACACGGCCTCATCGGTCAACTGGACCGGCAAAGGCAGTTGTCCACCGGCTGGATGAACGACAGGCTTTCCGGCGCCGCTCATGGGGCGGCCACCCATTCCAGTTCCAGCCGATCGGGGTCAGGTAAACCCGCCGCAGGACGACTGCGCATCAGCCTGTTCGCTTCCAGCACGCCACGCAGGGATTCAGAGGGCAAAGTGGTGTTCGCTCGCCAGACAAACCCCGCCGGCCCCGCCTCTTCCAGAAACAACGCGCTCAGCGCCCGTTGGGACTGGAGTTCGGCCGCCACCCGCGCGTAATCCGTATAGCGCGCAATGCCGCTCACCACAATGCGCACCGGATGGGACGCCTGCGGCGCAGTCGAGGCTTGAGCAAAACGGCCGCGCAACAGCGCCTCATGGCGTTGCAGCCCCTCGCTGACCATCGCTTCCAATGTCGCTGGGGCCACAGTCCAGGCGGAAACCAGCCGGCCATCCATGAAGGTCCGAAAAACGGCGCTCCCGCGGCCATCGGGCAGACTCGTGGCTTCAATCGCCAGCACCGCTTCCACGCCGGCGCCCAGCGGGCCTGCCGCCAGCTGGGCCGGATCCTCTCCCGGCGCGGAATGAAAACCGGCAGGCGGTACACGCAACGGCAATCCCAGCATCCCCGCTTGACGCCTCACCTCCGCCAATGCCGGATCGGGCGCCCCTTCCGTGACCGCCGACGCGCCAGGGCCGGCCGCCAACCAAAGCAGGGTCACGGGACGCGGCCCCTTCCACAGCGCGATACCCTGCCGGGTCAGCGCTGCCTCAACCGGTCCCTCGGAAAAACTCACCTCGAACAACAACTGCCCCTGTGAATCGCGCTGATAGCCGTACCGGCTGACCATCTCCTCGGCCCGCACCCCCGTCAAGCGCACACCTGGTCCGGCCAAGCGCCGTACCACCTGATCGAGCCCCTGGGCGAACAGGGCAGCACGATCCTCGGGCGCACCTTCCGGCACCACCAGACGCGCCGCATAAAGATCCGCCACCGGAGTCTGTGCGTGCGCCGAAAAAGCCAGCAGCAACAGCAGCACATATCCCCACTGCAGGCTGCGCTGCGTCCGTTCCGTCACTGGCATTCGATCACCTTTTTTAGCCGCCCCCCGGGCTGGGGTAAGATACACCATCAACCGCCCCCAACCCTGTCAATCGCCCCTGCAAGGAATCCCATGAGCGGCAAAACGCCCCTGACCTATCGCGACGCTGGTGTGGACATCGATGCCGGCAACCGTCTGGTGGACCGCATCAAGCCTGCCGCCCAGCGCACCACCCGCCCCGAGGTGCTGGGCGGATTGGGGGGGTTCGGCGCGCTGTTCGCGCTGCCCGTGGACCGCTACCGGGAGCCGGTTCTGGTCTCGACCACCGACGGGGTGGGCACCAAGCTCAAACTGGCCCTCGACCTGGACAGGCTCGACACCATCGGCATCGATCTGGTCGCCATGTGTGTCAATGATCTGATCGTGCAAGGGGCCGAACCGCTGCTGTTTTTGGATTATTACGCCACGGGCCGGCTCGACGTGGAACGCGCCGCCACCGTGATCGAAGGCATTGCCACGGGCTGCGCCGAAGCCGGCTGCGCCCTGGTGGGCGGCGAGACGGCCGAGATGCCCGGGCTTTATGCCGAAGCCGATTTCGATCTGGCCGGGTTTTCCGTTGGCGTCGTGGAGCGCGCGAAGATCCTGGATGGCCGCGCCGTCGCGCCCGGCGATGCGATCCTGGGTCTGTTTTCCTCGGGGCCGCACTCCAACGGTTATTCCCTGATCCGGCGCATCCTTGCCCAGAGCGACGCCGCCCTGGATCAACCCTTCGAGGCCACCACCCTGGGCGCGGCGCTGCTCGAACCCACTCGCCTCTATGTGCGGCCCTTGCTGGCGCTGCTCGCGGCCCAACCGGTGCATGCCATGGCCCACATCACCGGCGGCGGGCTGGTGGAAAACCTGCCCCGGGTGCTGCCGCCCGGCACGCGCGCCGTGATCGACCCGGGCCGCTGGACCCGGCCGGCGATCTTCGACTGGCTCCAGGCCCAGGGCGCCGTGCCCGAAGCCGAGATGTGGCGCACCTTCAACTGCGGCATCGGCATGTGCGTCTGCCTGCCCGCCGACGCAGCGGACGCCGCCCGGGCGCTGCTGAGCGAATGGGGCATGGAAAGCGCGGTGATCGGCCACATCGAAGCCTCCCCGGAGAGCCGACCCACCGTGACCCTGATCCCGGCATGAGTCGAATCCTGCGTGTCGCAGTGCTGATCTCCGGAGCCGGCAGCAACCTGCAGGCCTTGCTCGATGCCCGTAGCCGGGAGGGTTATGCAATCGTCGGCGTGATCAGCAATCGGCCGGAGGCGGCCGGGCTGGCGCGTGCAACCGCGGCGGGCATCCCGGCGGTTGCGGTCGACCATGCCGCCTTCCCGGATCGCCCCGCTTTTGAGGCTGCGCTGGACACTGCCCTCAGTCAGTTCGCGCCGGATTTGATTGCGCTGGCGGGTTTCATGCGGGTGCTCACTGCCGATTTCGTGGCCCGCTACGAAGGGCGTCTGCTCAACGTGCATCCCTCCTTGTTGCCGGCTTACCGTGGCTTGCGCACCCATGCACGGGCGCTGGCCGCCGGCGAGCGCTGGCACGGCGCCAGCATCCACTACGTCACGGCGGAGTTGGATGGCGGGCCGGTGGTTTTGCAAGGGCGCCTTGCCGTGTGCCCGGAAGAAAACGAAGAAACGTTGCGCGCCCGGGTGCAGGCCCTGGAACACCGGATCTATCCCCAGGCGCTGGGCTGGATCGCCCAAGGACGTCTGCGCTGGCAGGACCACGGCCCCTGGTTCGATGGCGCGCCCCTGCGCGAGCCCTTGTTGATTGAGGAAACGGAGACCTGCCCGTCATGATGAAATCGCAGGGATTCAATCCGGCGCGGATCGCGAGTCTGATGAGTGCGCTGCTGGCCCTGCTCTGGAGTCCGACTGCCCCAGCGGCGGATCCCGTGACCACGGTCAAATCACTTCTTACGCCTTATGAAGCGACTTATCGCCTGCAACAGGGCCCACTCACCCTGGCACAGGCCACGTTCACGCTGCGCCAAGAAGCCGGCAAGGACGAATGGACCCTGAGTTCCCGCACCGAGACGAAAGGTTGGCTGGCAGCCCTACGCAATGATCGCATCGAAGAAATCAGCCGTTTCCGCCTGGACGGCGACCAGCCCGTGCCGCTGCATTATCAGATGCGTCATCAGGCCGGGAGTGAAACCAAGACCGAGTCGGCCGATTTCGATTGGCCCGCCCACCGGGTCACAGGCGCCGTCAACGGAACCGCGTTCAGCCTGCCTCTGGAACCCTACACCTACGACCGGCTGAGCCTGCAGATCCTGGTGCGTGCCGCGGCATTCAAGCAGATCAATCCCATTCAGGTGCGCATGCTGGAGAAAAACAAGATCAAACCCCTGCGCATGGAAGCAACGCAACAGCTTGAAACATTGCGTACTCCGGCAGGCAGCTTTGATACCCTGCGCATCATTCAGGTGGACCGCAAGAAGCCCATCACTTTCTGGCTGGCCCCGACAGCCAACTACCTGCCGATCCGTGTGGAACAGGATCGTGGCAGCCTGCATCTGAAGCTGGAGCTGGAATCGCTGAATACGGGCGACCGACTCAGCGGGCTCAGCGCAGCGATCAAGCCCTGGGCAAAGTGACGCCGGTCTGGCCCTGATACTTGCCGCCCCGATCGCGGTACGACGTCTCGCACACCTCATCGGATTCGAAGAACAGCATCTGCGCCACGCCTTCATTGGCGTAGATCTTTGCCGGCAGCGGCGTGGTATTGGAAAACTCCAGCGTCACGAAGCCTTCCCACTCCGGTTCCAGCGGGGTGACGTTGACGATGATGCCGCAGCGGGCATAGGTGCTCTTGCCCAGACAGATCGTGAGCACGCTGCGCGGGATGCGGAAATACTCCACGGTGCGCGCCAGGGCAAAGCTGTTGGGCGGGATGATGCAGACCTCGCCCCTGAAATCGACGAAGCTGCTGGCGCTGAACTGTTTGGGGTCCACCACCGCCGAGTTGATGTTGGTGAAGATCTTGAATTCATCGGCGCAGCGCACATCGTAGCCATAGCTTGAGGTGCCGTAGGAAATCGCCTTTTCACCCGAGCGCTCTTTGACCTGCCCGGCTTCGAATGGCTCGATCATGCCCTGTTCGGTGGCCATGCGGCGGATCCAACGGTCGGATTTGATGCTCATGCGGGCTCCTTGGACGTGAAAGAAGGATCGGCGCGCCGCAACCATCCATCGCTGAAGTTGGCCTGAACAGGGTCAATGGATCGATGCCAAGTACGCGATCAGATCGGCTCGTGCTGCCGCGTCATCCAATCCGTCATATTTCATCTTGCCGCCCGCCACGACCTTCTTGGGGTGCGCGATATAGGCATCCAATTGTTCCGGTGTCCAGGACAATCCGGCCTGTTTGAGTGCGTCCGAATAAGAGAAGTCGGCAATGCTAGCACCTTGACGTCCCACCACGCCAAACAGACTGGGCCCTTTCTTGTTCTTGCCGGCCTTCATGCTATGGCACTCAGCGCATTCCTGCGCGAAGACGCTGGCCCCATGGGTTGCATCAGCGCCCGCCTGGGCGTGACCATAGCCCGCCAGACTCAAAAAGAGCGTGGCGATTGCCCACTGTGGTTTGTGCCGCCAGTTTTTCGAAAGATGACGGAGGGAATGAATCGACACGGTTTTCTTCACCTATCGGAGATTAGAAAGAAGTCCACGCAAACAGGAACAGGGTATTGTTATCGCTGGCATTGCGGCCCGACCCATCGTAATTGTCCTCGGCACCATTGAATCGCCGGTAGATTACATACTGGGCGCCGAGCCGCAGATTGGCCCAAGGCGCCTGCCAGGAGTCCTCCTTGCCCCAGGGGCTCCAGTCGGCCTGCACGATATAACCGGCGGTATTCGGCGAAGCCAAGCGGCTGCCGCTGTCGGGGCCAGGCGCATAAAGCCCGGCGTCACGGCCGCCTTTGGTGTCGAATCGACCCACCGTCAGCCCCCAGGTCTGGTCGTAGTAATAGGAGGCATTGAGCACAAACTCGGTGAGTCGTCCAGTCCGGTCCGCGGCATCGCCATTGGCGAAACTGGCGTTCAGTTTCTGATCTTCGTGGATATAACTGCTGTAGAGACTGGCAATGTGCTGGCGCGTGCCCAGGAACTGGTACGAGGCATCCACGCCCACATCATTGTATTTGTTCTCTGGACCATCGATCCGGCCGGGCTGGACACTAGAATTCAGCCCGAAGACACCGGCGGTGAAATTCTGCTTGCGTTGATCATTCAAATAGGCCAAACGCCAGTAGTCCGTGAGACCTGGTGTATTTCCAAGGTCATCACTCGCACCGAGGGCACGCAAGGACTGGTGGGATAGCGTGTGATAGCCCCCCAGTTCGGCATACAGCACGTCATTCCAGAATGCATAGACCGAAGCGCCCATCACTTGCTGACCCAGACCACCGACCATCAGAGGCGAGGCGGCACCCCCCGGCGCCAGTTCCGATGAAACATACGGAAAACGCCAGGCCGGCAAGGTATTGAATGGATCCGTCACGGTTGGATTGTTATTGACCGTGACGCCCACAAGGCTGTCCTTGCCCGCAAGGGTGAGGGGCTGGGCATAGCGCAGGTCCATGTTGTCCAGCGCAAGCTTTTCGTCAACGCCAGAATAGGTGACCTGGGTGAACGAGCCAATTTTCTCGCTCAACCGGCCTGCCAAAAACACAGCGGCCTGATCCAGCGAAGCATTGTCATTCGGACCGTCATGGGGGCCGGCATCTTCCGAGAGGTCCTTTCTGGTCTGCGTCCAGGAACCAACCATCATGGCGGATAGAGGAACCTTGCCGCCCTTGCCGTCGGTATCCGTATAGCCGGAAAGCTTGAAGCGGCTGCCGTGCGGCGTCAGTTGGGGCCCGAAGCCGCCGACGTGGCAGGCGGCGCATTCTTCACCGGTCTGGCGTGCGAAGGAAGGCAGCGCATGCGCCGTGGGAACCCACAGCACGAATGGGGTCAACGCGGAGAGCGCCTGCAGCGACCGGCTGCGAGATATGCCATGAAAAACCTGAATCCCTGGCCGCACGAGCATCTTGGAAGCCATCTGCTTTCCTTCTTCATACTAATTCATACTAAAGAAAATTTTTAGGGAAATGCTGAATTTATTTCGTCATCGCGGGTGTGCAGCGCCGTGGCGGTCCATAGGCTATTGATTCTTTCTGTGGCATGGATTGCTTCGCTGCACGCGCAATGACGAGAGCGGAATAAATCAGCTGCCCCGATCCGTCAGGACCGCTTCCAATCGGGAAGCATGGTCTTCAGCACCTGATCCTTGCGCACATGGTGATGCCACAGTGCCGCGCTCGCATGGACAGCGATCACAGCATATAACACCCAGGCTCCCCACTCATGAAAATCCGCCAGGGTGTCGGCCCAATCCGGATCAGTCGCAATCAACCGCGGCAGGGGCAGCAGCCCAAACAGCATGACCTCGACACCACGCGCATTCGACAGCGCCCAGCCCAGCAGCGGCAAACCCGCCAGCATCACATAAATAACGCCGTGGGATACCACGGCCACCAGGCGCAAAAAAAGCGGCAGGCCATGATCCACAGGCTCTGTCGTGGGCAGCGTTCGCACAATGATTCGAAGCAACACCAGGACGAGCACCAACAGGCCAAAACTGCGATGCAGGCTCATCAATTCGCCCTGAATAGCCTTGTCATCCACCAGTTCCCTGCCAAAAATGGCGGCGGCTGACAGCAGGATCAGCAACAAGGTTGCCCAATGCAGGAAAATGGTCAGCGGGTGGTGGCGTTGCACGTCGACTTGCGAGACAAAAGCATCGGCAGATTCGCTTGGATTGGCATTAAGCAC
>WOZT01000283.1 GCA_011620145.1 Gammaproteobacteria bacterium
GGTCATTCGGCATGAGGCGACTTTACTACGAGCGGGATTGGATTGCCGAACAGCGCGCGCTTGCGTCGGTAGAGAGCGGAGATGTCCTCATCGCCAAAGCCCGCCGCCATCAGTGCGGCATAGTCATCACGCACGGCATCCACCAGCGGCAGATCACCGCCGCAATCCGCCGCCAGTTGCTGGCAAATGGCCAGATCCTTGTCATGCAGGGCGATCTTGAAGCCGGTCTCGAAACGGTCCTGGATCATCGTGGGGCCGCGCTGGTTGAGGAACCAGTTGCCTGCGGCCCCGCCGCTCACCACCTCGATGACGCGCGCCAGCGGCAGTCCGGCTGCCGCCCCCAGCGCCAGGGCTTCGGTCACCGCCGCAGCGATACCCGCAGCCATGATCTGGTTCACCGCCTTGGTGGCCTGCCCCGCGCCCACCGGCCCCATCCAGGTGATTTGTCGGGTCATGGCCGCGAGCACGGGCCGGGCACGTTCCAGCGTGGCGGGTTCGCCGCCCACCATGGTCACCAGGCTGCCCTGCCGCGCCCCTTCCACACCGCCGGAGACCGGGCAATCCAGGAAATCCGCGCCGCAAGAGCGTACTTGTTCCGCTGCCTTGCGGGCGGTGGCCGGCGCCACGGTGGAGCAGTCCAGGATGATCTGTCCCGGTCGCAGCGCGGGGGTCAGCGTCGCGATCAGGTCCAGCACATCGTCATCCGCCGACACACAGAGCACCAGCACTTCACAGCGCCGCGCCAGGTCGACCGGATCGGCGGCGCTGATACAGCCGGTTTCGGCGGCCAAGGTCTGCG
Source organism: Gammaproteobacteria bacterium (assembly GCA_011620145.1). Lineage (GTDB taxonomy): Bacteria > Pseudomonadota > Gammaproteobacteria > UBA5335 > UBA5335 > Macondimonas. The sequence continues at coordinate 800 of WOZT01000283.1, forward strand.
CCTTGCTCGCCGTACGGTTCCACACGGCATTCAGGTGGCCGGCACGGTGCAGGTTGCGCGCCATGGATAGCCCCATGGCGCCCAGGCCGATGAAGCCGGTCGTCGCGCTCATTTCATGGCCAGCGCTGCAGGTAGGTGGAGCCGTAGAGCCCGGCGGTCAGTTCAGCGAGAAAGGCCTCCGCCTGGGCGGGTTCCAGTTCGGCGCGGGTGATTTTCTCGCGATAGGCCATGGCGAGCTGGTCGGGGGCGAAGTGCACATAGGCCAGCAACTGGTCGGCGCTGTCCCCCCGTTCGGGCGCCACCAGCCGATAGCCGCCCTGACCATCCAGTTCCACGTTGACGGCGTCGGTATCGCCGAACAGGTTGTGCATGTCGCCGAGAATCTCCTGATAGGCGCCAATCATGAAAAAACCCACCAGATAGGTTTCCCGCTCGGCCACTGCATGCAGCGCCAGGGTGGGCGAGAGGCCTTCCCGATCGACATATTGGCGGATGCAGCCGTCGGAATCGCAGGTCAGATCCTGGATCACCCCGCGCACCGTGGGCGTCTCGCCCAGGCGCTGCAGCGGCATCACGGGGAAGATCTGCTGGATGGCCCACACATCGGGCAGCGACTGGAACAATGAGAAGTTACAGAAATACTTGACGGCCAGTTTCTCTTCCAACTGGTCCAGAATTTCCCGGTGGCTGCTGCGCTTGGGATCGAGGCGGCCTTGCAGGCGCTGGCACAGGGCGGTGTAGACATGTTCGGCATAGGCCCGCTGCGGCAGGTCCAGCACGCCATGGGTGTACATGGCCTGGGCCTCGGACACCCAGTGCACCGCATCATGGAAGAGTTCCACCGGCGCCGCCGCGTCGAGCTGGGCGTAACCCTGCCACAGGTCATGGAGCAGGGGCGGGGCGTCGGCGGGCGGGGGCACCAGGGCCTCGGGGTCGACATGGGGCGTTTCCATGTCGATGACCTGGGTGATGAGCAGGGCGTGATGGGCGGTCATGGCGCGCCCCGCCTCGGTGATGAGGTCCGGCTCGGGCAGGCCATGGGCCTGGCAGGTTTCCTTCAGGACATGAACGACCGCATTGGCGTATTCCGTCACCGAATAGTTCATCGAGCAGGCACTGCGCGAGCGAGTGCCCTCGTAATCCACGCCCAGCCCGCCGCCCACGTCCACATAGCGCAGCGGCGCGCCGAGCTGATGCAGGTCGGTGAAGTAGCGCGCGGCTTCGGTCAGGCCGCGGCGGATGTCGCGCACGTTGGCCATCTGGGAGCCCATGTGGAAGTGCAGCAGTTGCAGGCAATCGCGCAGGCCGGCCGCCTCCAGTTGCTCGACACAGGCCAGGACCTGCGTGGCCGAGAGGCCAAACTTGGATTTCTCCCCGCCGGTGTTCTGCCAGTTGCCGCTGCCGAGATTCGCCAGTCGCACCCGCACCCCGAGCAGCGGCCGCACGCCCAGTTGCGCCGATTCCCGGATGACGGTGGCCAGTTCCGAGGGTTTTTCGATCACGATCACCGCGCGCAGTCCCAGGCGGCGGGCGATCAGGGCGCGGCGGATGTAGTCGCGATCCTTGTAGCCATTGCAGATGATCAGGCTGCCGGGGCGGGCCAGGGCCAGCACGGCCATGAGTTCGGGTTTGCTGCCGGCCTCCAGGCCCACGCGCTCGCCGCCGTGGCGGATGATTTCCTCCACCACGGTGCGTTGCTGGTTGACCTTGATGGGATACACGGCGGTATAGCGTCCGCCGTAGCCATGTTGGGCGATGGCCCGGTCGAAGGCGCCGCACAGGGTATCGACGCGATCGTGCAGGATGTCGGAGAAGCGCACCAGGATGGGCAGGTTCAGGCCCGACTGGGTCATCCGCTGAGCCAGTTCCGGCAGGGGGACTTGGCCGCGCGCCGGGTTCCGCAGCGGCAGGGCAACGACCTGGCCCCGCTCATCCACATCGAAATAGCCCTCGCTCCATTCCGGCACGTTGTAGAGCTGGCGAGCGTGGTCGGGCGCGGTGTCTGGGGTCATGGAAAACCAACGGGGCTGAGGGTGAGATGAAGGCAAGCCTAAAAGATTCGCGCGGGCCGGGTAAAGCGATCTTCCATGACGCTGCAATACGGATGGTCACAGGGCAGGGCTATAATCGGCCGTCCGATACACCACCCCAGGGACCCATGAGCGTGGATACCAACTGGTTCACCGAATTCTACGAGCCGGGCGGCAGCGCCTTTGGCCTGAAAATCAAGGCCAAACTGCACGATGAACAGTCCGCCTACCAGCACATCGAGATCTACGACACCGAGACCTTCGGCCATCTGATGGTTATCGATGGCTGCGTGATGCTGACCCAGCGCGACAATTTCCTGTACCACGAAATGATGGCCCATCCGGCGCTGTTCAACCATGCCGCGCCGCGCCGGGTGGTGGTCATCGGTGGCGGGGATTGCGGGACCTTGCGCGAGGTGCTGCGCCACGAGGGGGTCCAGCAGGCGTTGCAGGTGGAAATCGACGAGCGCGTGACCCGGCTCTCCGAGCAGTACTTTCCCGAACTGTGCGAGGCCAACGGCGACCCGCGGGCGCAGTTGCTGTTCGAGGACGGGATTGCCTGGTTCGCCAACGCCCCGGAAGCCTCCGTGGATGTGGTGATCGTGGACAGCACCGACCCGGTCGGGCCGGCCGAGGGCCTGTTCTCCGAGCCGTTCTACCGCGACGTGCATCGCGTGCTGGCGCCGGGTGGCCTGATCGTCCAGCAGAGCGAATCACCGCTCTATCACGTCGATTTGTTGTGCAGCGTACACGGCGCGCTGCGCCGGTCCGGGTTCACGGAAGTCAAGACCCTGCACTATCCGCAGCCGGTCTATCCTTCCGGTTGGTGGAGCGCCACCATGGCCTGCAAGGATGGGCTGATCCGCCCCATGCGCCTGGAAGCGGCCCGGCGGCCCGCCTTCGCCACCCGCTATTACTCCGCAGAAATGCACCAGGCCGCCTTCGTGCTGCCGCCCTATCTGACCGCTGCGCTGGAACAGGTCACCGCCTGATCCGGCGGTGTGGCGGATCCGTGGATAACGACGATCGGGGTCAAGGGGCGCACTTTTCGCCTCACCATCCCGACGGGGTGGCTGGGGAGGGTTGGCGCGCTCCCCTGATTCAAAGAACGCTGGCCAAGCCCCGGAACGCGGTGTCCGGGGCGGTCACCAGATAGACAGGAATGGCGTCGAGGTAATCCCGGTACCGGCCCTTGGCGATGAAGCGTTCCCGGAATGCCGAGGCCCGCAAGGGCGCCTCCAGTCCCGGCAGGATGCCGCCGCACAGATACACCCCGCCGCGCGCACCCAGGGTCAGGGCGAGGTTGCCGGCCACGGTGCCCAGGAAAGCAAAAAAAACCCCGAGTGCCGTGTCCGCAAGGGGGTCCTGGCCCGCCCGCGTGGTCACCTCCGGCGGCGCGGTCAGGGATGGCGCTCCCGCCCCCGCGGCAAGGTGGTTGTAGAGCGCCAGCAAGCCCGGCCCGCTCACCAGCCGTTCGGCCGATACATGCCCCCAGGCCCGCCGCAAGCTGTCGAGTAGGGCACTTTCGCGTTCATCGGCCGGCGCCAGGGTGGCGTGACCGCCTTCGCCCGCCAAGGCGAGCCAGCGTTCGCCGCAGGGCAGCAATCCGGAAACGCCCAGGCCGGTGCCCGGTCCGATCACGGCCTGGGGCGCATGCGGCCAGGGGTCGCCGCCGGTCAACTGCACGCATTCCTCGGCGGCGAGATGGGGGATGCCCAAGGCTTGCGCCGTAAAATCATTGAACAGCCGCACCGTTGCCACGTCCAGCGCGGCGGCGAGCGCTGCGGGCGCGAGATGCCAGCCGCGGTTGGTCAGGGTGACCGAGCCGTCCCGCTCCAACGGCCCGGCCACGGCCAGAACCGCGCTGCGCGGTGGCGTGAGGCCATGGGTCGCGAGGTGGTGACGCACCACATCGCTCAGATCGGGGAACTCGTTGTTGCGATAGCGGCCGATGGGGCCGAACCGGCCGTTTCGGTAGAGCGTCAGGCGGGTATGGGTGCCGCCGATGTCGCCGAGCAAGTGAGCCTCGGGATGAGCCTGTTGGGTCATGGGGATGGGCCTCGCTGTTGCCGGATCGTGGGCGCCTGCTTTGCCAGTGTATCAGCCGTTTCCCGCGGTGTTTTTTCCTCGCCGCATCCCCGTGTCAGGCTTGCGTTCGGCCTCACACAAGATTCGCACCAGGGGGGCTCGCCCGCTAGACTGGCGGTTTTTCCGCTGGCCGCGCAGGGTTCAAGCCATGCAGATCACGCCTCCCGATCATTCCGTGGTACTGGCCGCTGTGCGCATGGCGCTGGCGGAGGATGTGGGGCCGGGGGATGCAACGGCTGCCTTGGTGCCGAATCAGGCCGTGAAAGCCCGGTTGATCTGCCGGGAGAGCGCCGTGCTGTGCGGTCGGCCCTGGTTCGATGCCGTATTCGGTGCGCTGGACCGAGCGATCCAGGTGCGCTGGGCGGCTGATGAAGGGCAGCGGTTGGCGCCGAATCAGCTGGTCTGTGAGCTTGCCGGCCCCGCCCCGCAGCTTTTGACAGGGGAGCGCACGGCCCTCAACTTCCTGCAAACCCTTTCCGGGACCGCCACCCTGACGCGGCGCTACGTGGATGCAATCGCCGGCACGCGGGCACGCATCTTCGATACCCGCAAGACCTTGCCGGGATTGCGGCTGGCGCAGAAATACGCGGTGCGCTGCGGCGGGGGGCACAACCAGCGGCTGGGTTTGTTCGACGCGATGCTGGTGAAGGAAAACCACCTTGCGGCAGCCGGGGGAATTGCAGCAGCGGTTCAGGCGGCACGCGTGCGGCATCCCGAACTGCCCTTGCAGGTGGAGGTGGAAACGCTGGCACAGCTGGACGAGGCCTTGGCGCTTGGGGTTACGGCCATCCTGCTGGACAATTTTGACCTGCCCGACTTGCGCCGGGCGGTGGCTCTGCGCGATTCGCGGGGAAGCCAGGCTGAACTGGAAGCCTCGGGCGGCATCACATTGGAAAATATCGCCGGAATTGCGGCCACGGGCGTTGACCGAATCTCGATCGGCAGTTTGACCAAACATGTGCAGGCGGTTGATTACTCGCTGCGCATTGCGGATTGAGACGCGCGGATATCCCACCTCTTGGCGTAAGCCCCTCACGCGCCTACAATGCCCCCAACTTCACGGCTTGATCCTTGGGATTCAAGGCCGCCCACTGTATTGCTGCGAGTTTGTTGCATGGATGCATTGACCGCCGCTCCCCCTCGGGGCAGCGCTTCGCCTTGGCCTGTCACGGTCGCCGTGATGCTGGGCACCCTGATGGTCATCCTCGACATGACCATCGTGAACGTCAGCCTGCCGCACATGATGGGCTCGCTGGGCGCGACCTCCGAACAGATCACCTGGGTGCTCACCTCCTATATCGTCGCCGAAGCGGTGATGATCCCGCTCAGCGGCTATCTGGCCAATCGCTTTGGCCGGCGCAACGTGATCCTGTTCAGCGTGATCGGCTTCGTGATCAGTTCGGGGCTGTGCGGGCAGGCGGCAACCCTCTCCCAGATGGTGGTCTTCCGCATTCTGCAAGGCATTTTCGGCGCCCCGGTCATCCCGCTGTCCCAATCCACGCTGCTGGACACCTTCCCCGTAAATGAGCGCGGCAAGGCGATGGCCATTTTCGGCATCGGCGTGCTCATGGCGCCGGCGCTGGGACCGACTCTTGGTGGCTACATCACCGAGCACTGGGACTGGCGCTGGGTGTTCTACATCAACCTGCCGGTGGGCATCGTCAACATCCTGTTGTGCTACGCCGTGCTGCCCGACACGGAACATCGCCGCGACCGCATCGATCTGTTCGGCGCCTTCTGCATGGTGCTCGGCATCGGCGCGCTGCAATACGTGCTCGACCAGGGCAATCATGAAAACTGGTTCGAGTCGGACATCATCATCTATGGCACGGTACTGGCCATCGTCACCCTGACCATATTCATCATGCGCGCCTGGACCCGGTCCGATTCGGTGTTGCAGCTCAGCCTGTTGCGGGATCGCAATCTCGCCACGGCCTCGTTCCTGATGATGTGCTTTGGTCTGGGTCTGTTTGGCACCATCGTGCTGCAGCCCATCCTGTTGCAGGAGCTGCTGGGTTATCCCTCGTCCACCACGGGCCTGATCATGGCGCCCCGCGCCCTGTGCAATGCAGTCACCATGGCCATCGTGGCGCCCAATATCAAGCGCATCGGGGCGCGCACCCTGGTTGCACTGGGTATCTTCATCATGGCGGGCGGCTCCTTGATGATGAGCCATTACAACCTGTTCATCAGTCCCTGGTGGGCCGTGGTGCCGGGCATGATTCAGGGCGTCGGACTGGGCATGGTATTCGTCCCGCTGGCCACCATTGCCTTCGATACCATTCCCGAGGGCACATCCGACCAGGGCTCCACGCTGTTCAATCTGGCGCGCACCATCGGCAGTTCCATCGGCATTTCGCTGGTGACCACGGTGCTCTCGCGCAACACCCAGATTCAATGGAACCAGTTGGGTGGACATCTCAATCCCTACAACCCGGCGGTGCACGAATTCCTGGCCAGCAAGGGCATGACCATCGATCATCCCCTGGCGCCCTACGCCCTGGCGGCGGAGCTGGGCAAGCAGTCGACCATGGTCGCTTTCGTCAATGATTTCTGGTTCATCACCGTGGCCATGCTTGCCTTGTGTCCGCTGGTGTTGCTGATGCGCGACAGCGGCAAGGGACTTGATCTTTCTGCCATGCATTGATGGGCGATAAGTCCAATCACGATAAATCCGGGTGATCCAATCGATGGGCGCCCTTTTCAGGAGGTTGAAGATATCATGCGCATCCTTTGGGCGATCCTGGGGATTGGGATTCTGGCCGGCACGGCCTTTGGCATGCATTGGTACGGTGAGTATCGCGATCATTTCCCCAAAACGAACGACGCCTATGTGCGGGCCAACGTGATCAGCGTTGCAGCGCAGGTCCCGGGTGAAGCGGTCAAGGTGGCAGTGGAGGATCATGCGCTGGTGAAGGCCGGTCAGTTGCTGGTGCAACTCGACGACCAGCCGTTCCGCATCCAGTTGGCGCAGGCCGAGAACAAGATCATTCAGGCGCGCCAGTCCATCGATGCCGGGGAGGCCGGGATCGCCGCCGCCCAGGCCGAGATTGCCTTGCGCCGCGCCCAGTTGCATATGGCCGAACTGCAATCAAAGCGGGTGTTCAATCTGAGCGCCCAGAACTCG
>WOZT01000065.1 GCA_011620145.1 Gammaproteobacteria bacterium
CCTGCCTTTCGGCATAGGCGCTCTTGCCCGAGCGCACGCCCCCCAGGATGAGTTCCGCGCCTTCCGTCACCGATCATTCTCCCGCCTGTCCTGCTGCGACTGCGCAGTATAGCGTCAGGCTTTACGGGGATCGGTGTGGCGTTTCAGTCCCGCCTTGGCGGGGCGCCCATCTGGTCGTTCCACGGTTCAGGCAGCGATGCGTCTCACCCGCTTTTCCACCCTTAAATAGTCGAGGTGTTACCCCGCTGTGCGTCTCGCGAAACGGTAGCAATTGCGCCGCATCGCTCCCGCTGCTTCGGGGTGACGGATTCTATTCTTCGCAAGTATGGCCGAAGGCATAGAGGCCCTCAGCCAGATAGTCCGCCACCAGGGGTGTACTCATCAGATATTCAGCCGTGCGTTCGTTGGCGCTGCGCGTCGCCTCCGCCAATGCATCGGCCCATTCATCCTCGGTGAAATCACCCCGCCCCAACCACATCAGGGCCACCAGTGTCGCTTGCTGATCGGGTTCGAGGTCATCAATCGTCGTTTTCACTTCTCGGAACGTCAAGTCATCCTGGTGATCCGCGAGAACCTGCAGAGCCCAGTCATCGTCCGGATTGTCTGGGGGCTCCGGGATGACGATGTCTTCCTTGGCATGGAATTCTTTGAGCTTGGTGATCAATGTGCAAATGATGTCCGGATTGAGATCCAGCGTTTCCATTCAAGCCTCCCGGCGTCAAAAGGAATTAGGCGTTTCGGTGTTCCTTTTCCAGTGTAAGCGCCCCTGCGCGTTGATGCCTAGCGGGAAATCAATCGCTGGGCGGGCGATCCGCTGCTTATCCAGGTGCTGCCTTGTCGGCTGTTTATCCACCTGCTTTGAACAGTCTAAGAGGATGCCCGGTTGTGCTGGATTTCTTACGAATGGAGGAGGCGGTGGCTGATGCGCTCCAACGCCCCGGGCGTTGCCGGGCTGTCAGGCCGTGTTCCCGTTGAGCTGCAGGGCCAGCGGCGGGGTTTCCACGCGGACTATTGTGCGTGATCTTGCGTTCGGCAACGGCAAAACGCCTGCCGTCAGCGGACGGCCGTCTTGCTGGTGCTGGAAGATGGTGCCGGAAAGAGGAGTCGAACCCCCGACCTTCGCATTACGAATGCGCTGCTCTACCGACTGAGCTATTCCGGCGCGTGAAGATCGCGAATGATAACCCGGCGGCCATGGGCTTGAAAACCCGTTCCATGGCCGCCCGCCAAGCTTCAGTGTCCCGGCATCGGCGCCGCATGCACAAAACGGGGGAACAACATCGGCGTGGTTTCCCGATAGCGGGCGTAGTCCGGTCCCAGGTGCCGCATCAGGTCCCGTTCCTCGTAGTGCACACCGATGAGGATGTAGAGCGTCAGTCCGCTGGCCAGGAACAGGTGCCCGACGGTCAGGTAGGGAGTCACCCAGAACAGCAGCAGCATGCCCAGCATCATGGGATGGCGCACATACCGATAAAGCAGGCCCATCTTGAAGGGCACGGCGGTGTAGGGCAGCCCCTGGTCGTGCAGGTAAGCCTGGCGCAGCCCGAACAGGTCGAAGTGGTCGGTGAGGAAGGTCGACCACAAGGCCACCACCAGTCCGAATCCGAGCAACACCAGGCAGATGGTCACGGCGGGTTGCCAGGTAATGTGCCAGATCACCCCCGGCATGGGCTGCCAGAATCCCATGAGGATGATCAGTGCCAGGCTGGAGGCCGTCACATAAGCGCTGCGCTCCAGGTGTTCGGGCACCAGCCGGGTCCAGCGCCGCTTGAAGGCCGGGCGGGCCATGATGCTGTGCTGCAGGCCAAACAAGGCGATCAGCCCGCTATTGATGGCGAGGGTTCGACCCCATCCCCCGGACAGTTCGCCGGTGCCGGCCGTCCAGGGCAGCCAGAGATCGTGGAGAAACAGCACCAGCCCGCTCAAGCTGAGCAGGAACAGGACGTAGGCGGCAATGGCGAAGTGCAGGGCGCGATGCGACGACATGGGGATTCACCTCCTTGTGAATGGGGATTCAAGCCGCGAACAGCGGGCTCAAAGCGTCAAGCCGTCGCCCAGCATGATGTCCTTGAGCGGTCGGCGTGGCGTTTCCTGGGGCGTTTCGGCCGCCGTGCCCAGCGCAATCAGGGCAATGGGCCGCAGGGAGGACGGAATGTCCAGCGCCGCGCGGGCCTGGGTTTCGTCGAATTCACCCACCCAGGTGGTCGCCAGTCCCGCCGCCACGGCCGCGAGCTGGGCGTAGCTGGCCGCGATGGTCGCGTCCTGCAAGGCATACAGATCGGCGCCGCGCTGACCGTAGCGCGCCGCCGCCCGCTCGCCATCGGTGCAGAACACGAGGCACACCGGCGCTTCGGTCAGGAACGCCTGGTCGCCGCTGGCCGCGCGTAACGCCTGGCGCTGAGCAGGCGTGGTCGCCACCGCGATGCGATAGGACTGCAGGTCGCCGGCCGATGGGGCCGTGCAAGCCACTTCCAGGATGGCGTGGAGCTGTTCGCGCGAGACTGGCAGGTCACTGCGGTAATGACGCACCGAATGGCGGTGCCGGATGGTTTCAAAGAAATCCCACATCGCCATTCCTCTTCGCACTGGTTCGCACTGGATTGGCGTTTTTAGCCCGCCTTGCCCCGGGCCTCGTCGCGCAAAGTCCGTACCTGATGCTCCATGTCCGAAAGCCCCAAGGCCTTGTAAGACGTGACCAGGATATCCAGGGCCGGGAGGACCGAGTCGGTTCCCGAGAATTCCGCCAGGATGTCCTGGGCGCGGTTGGCTGCGGCGACGTAGGTGCCGCGTGCCAGGTAATAGCGGGCCACCGCGAGATCATGGCGGGCCACGCGATCTTTCAGGAACAGCATGCGCTGGCGGGCATCGGCCGCGTATGGGCTGTTCGGGTAACGACTGAGAAGATTGGAAAACGCCGTAAAGGCGCCTCGAGCATATTGGGTGTCGCGTTCGGCGCCATCGATGTCCAGCCACTTCCAGCGCAAGGAACTTTCCACCAGCCCGATGCTGCGCTCAAAGTTGATGCGCCCCTGCATGTAAAGCACGTAGTCGGCTTGAGGATGACTCGGGTATTCACGTAGGAAGCGCTGGGCCGTGGAAATGCCCATTTCCCATTCCTTCTGCCGGTAATAGGCATAGATGAGCTCGATCTCCGCCTGCTGGGCATAGGCCCCGAAGGGGTAACGGGATTCGAGGGCGTTGTAGCGTTTGATCGCGGGATCGAAGTTTTCATCCTCCAGCGCCTTGTGGGCCTCACGGTAGATTTCCGCTGCGGGTCGGTTGGTGTCTATCCCAGGCTCCTCCTCGTCTGTTTTGGAGGATCCGGCGGGCAGGTACTGCAACAGCGAACAGGCTGACAGGCTGAGACTGAACAACAGCGCAAGGACGACACGGGCGTATGAGGGCATGGTTTAGACTAACGCTCAGGACCGGCGACCGCCGGAAAGTGGATTTTGCCGGAGTATATCAAAGCCCTTGAACGACATCCGCCCTTTAGCCGATTCCTTCGGTGATGCCTTCGCCGTTTCGCCCGCGCTGGCAGGGCAGCGCCTGGACCAGATTCTGGCTCAATTGCTGCCCGAGCATTCCCGCACCCGCCTGAGTGCCTGGATCCGGGAGGGGCATGTGCAGGTTGATGGCGCGTCTTGCCGGCCCAGCGACCGCCTGCTCGAAGGGCAGGCCATTGCCGTGCACGCGCCTGCTCCGGCGCCCGTGGTGCCATTGCGACCGGAGGCCATCGCGCTGACGGTGGTTTACGAAGACGACGCCTTGCTGGTGATCGACAAGCCGCCGGGGCTGGTGGCCCATCCTGGCGCCGGCAACCCGGCGGGAACCTTGCAGAATGCCCTGTTGCACCACGACCCTGCCCTGGTCAATGTGCCTCGGGCCGGTCTGGTGCATCGGCTGGACAAGGATACTTCGGGCCTCATGGTGGTGGCCAAGACCCTGGTCAGCCACACGCATCTGGTGGCCGAACTGCAGGCGCGCCGCATCCACCGCGAATACGACGCCGTGGTGGTGGGCCGCTTGATTGCCGGTGGCACGGTGGATGCCCCGCTGGGACGCCACGCGCGCGACCGGTTGCGCATCGCCGTGCGCGAGGACGGGCGCCCCTCGGTGACGCACTACCGGGTGCGGGAACGCTACGCCCATCACAGCCGCCTGGAACTGCGCCTGGAGACCGGGCGCACGCATCAGATCCGCGTCCACATGGCCCATCTGGGTCATCCGGTGCTGGGCGATCCGCTCTATGCCGGCCGCCTGCGGCTGCCCGCCGGGATCGACGAGGCGCTCGCGGCGACCTTGCGCGATTTCCGGCGCCAGGCCCTGCACGCCACCCGGCTGGGACTGGCGCATCCGGAGGATGGGCGTCCCATGCTGTGGGAATCGCCACCACCGCCCGACATGCAGGCGCTCATCGCCAGCCTGCAACGGGGCGCGTGAGAATGGCGCCCACCCCCGCTGGCCTCGTCTGGCAGGGCGAGCTGCCGGTGATCGTGCCGGACTGGCCGGCGCCACCGGGGGTGCATGCCGTGGCGACCACCCGCCGGGGCGGCGTGAGCGCCGGCCCCTATGCCAGCCTGAACCTGGGGGACCATGTGGGAGATGATCCGGCGGCGGTGGCCGAGAACCGGCGCCGGCTCAAGGCGGCCCTGGCGCTGCCCGCCGAGCCGCACTGGCTGCGTCAGGTCCACGGCATGCGGGTAGTCCGCGCCAGTGGCGGCGAGGCGATCGAAGCGGATGGGGCCTGGACCGACCGGAGCGGGGTGGTGTGCACCGTGGGGATGGCCGATTGCCTGCCGGTATTGTTCTGTGACTGCGCCGGCACGCGCGTGGCGGCCGCCCACGCTGGCTGGCGCGGCCTGGCGGCGGGCGTGCTGGAGGCCACCGTCGCGGCCCTGGCGGTGGCGCCGGATCAGCTTCTGGCCTGGATCGGTCCCGCCATTGGCGCAGCAGCATTCGAGGTGGGGCCGGAGGTGCGCGCCGCTTTCCTGGCCGCCGATGCCGAGGCGGTAACGGCATTCCAGGCGGGGCGGGCGGGTCGCTGGCAGGCCGATCTGGTCACCCTGGCGCGCCAGCGCCTGCGGCGGGCCGGGGTGGCGCAGGTCTGGGGCGGGCACTGGTGCACATCAAGCGAACCGGCGTGGTTTTTTTCCCACCGCCGCGATGGGACGAGTGGCCGCATGGCGGCGCTGATCTGGCGCGCCTGAGCCGGCTGGTCAAGTTGATTTTTGTCTCTGCCGCGCCACTGCGTCTGTGGTGGCAGGGAAATGCGGGCAGGTTCGGGTAGGTTGGGACAGGAGGGGCACGATGGACAAAACCACGCGATTTCATTTGGCGTATTTCCTGTTTGCCTTGATTGTCCTGCTGGTGGTGCGGGATGTGTGGCAACAGATGCGGCAGACCGAGACCATCGCCTACAGCGAATTCCAGCACTATCTGGAGCAGGGCCGGATCGCGGAGGTGACGGTGAGCGACCAGACCCTGACCGGGACCCTCACGCAACCCACGGCGTCGGGGCGCACCCAGTTCGTCACCACCCGCGTCGAGCCCGATCTGGCGCGGGAGCTGCAAAAATCAGGCGTGCGTTTCTCCGGCACGGTGGACAATCCCTGGATCCGGGAGATCCTCTCCTGGCTCGTTCCCATTGCCATCCTGGTGCTGTTCTGGTCCTTCCTGTTGCCCCGGCTGGGGCAGGGCCAGGGCGGCATGATGGCCATTGGCCGCAGCAAGGCCAAGATCTATGTGGAAAGCGACACCCGGGTCAGCTTCGAGGATGTGGCCGGCGTGGATGAGGCCAAGGTCGAGCTGCGGGAAATCCTGGCGTTTCTCAAGGACCCGGCTGGCTACGGCAAGCTCGGCGCCCGGATTCCCAAAGGCGTGCTCCTGGTGGGGCCGCCGGGCACGGGCAAGACCCTGCTGGCGCGGGCGCTGGCGGGGGAGGCCCGGGTGCCGTTTTTCTCCATCAGCGGCTCGGAGTTCGTGGAGATGTTCGTGGGGGTGGGCGCGGCGCGGGTGCGCGACCTGTTTGAGCAGGCCCGCAAGGCGGCGCCGGCCATCATCTTCATCGACGAACTCGATGCGCTGGGGCGTGCCCGCGGGGCGTTTCCGGGGCTGGGCGGGCACGATGAGCGAGAACAGACGCTGAACCAGTTGCTCGCCGAAATGGACGGTTTCGATTCGTCCGGGGGCCTGGTGCTGGTGGCGGCCACCAACCGCCCCGAGATCCTGGATCCAGCCTTGCTGCGGGCGGGACGTTTCGATCGCCAGATTCTGGTGGATCGGCCCGACAAGCTGGGGCGGGTGCAGATTCTTGAGGTCCATCTCAAAAAAGTGCGGCTGGCCCCCGATGCGGACCCGGAGCAGATCGCGACCCTGACCACGGGGTTCTCCGGGGCGGACCTGGCCAACCTGGTCAACGAGGCGGCCCTGATCGCCACCCGCCGCGGGGGCGATGCGGTCACCATGGCGGATTTCACGGCAGCGGTGGAGCGCATCGTGGCGGGGCTGGAAAAACGCAATCGCCTGCTCAATCCGCGCGAGCGGGAGATCGTGGCCCATCATGAAATGGGCCATGCCCTCGTGGCGCTGGGGCTGGGAGGGTCGGAGCGGGTTCACAAGGTGTCCATCATTCCGCGCGGCATCGGCGCCCTGGGCTACACCATTCAGCGGCCCACCGAGGACCGCTTTCTCATGAGTCGCGGCGAGCTGGAAACCAAGATCACCGTGCTGCTCGGGGGGCGGGCGGCGGAGGTGCTGGTGTTCAACGAGCTGTCGACGGGGGCGGCGGACGACTTGGTCAAGGCCACCGACATCGCTCGCAGTATGGTGACACGCTATGGCATGGACCCCGGCTTGGGGCATGTGGCCTATGCCCAGGAAAAGCCGCGCTTCCTGGAGGGCGTCGGGGAGCAGCCGTCACCATTACCGATGAGCGAGGAAACCGCCCGGGCCATCGACAATGCGGTGCGGGCGCTGATCGCCCATGCCTTCGAACGCGCCACTGCATTTTTGGCGCTCAACCGGCCGGTGCTGGAGGCGGCCGCGCAGGAATTGCTGCGGCGCGAGACACTGGATGAGCCCGCGCTCAACGGCTGGGCGGCGCGCCTCACGCCCCTGCCGCCCCTCCCGCAGGAAGTGGCGACGGGGGAGAAAGTCGGGGTGATTGATCACTGAAAAGGGAATGGAGGCAAGCCCCCATTCCCCGTACCGTCTTGGACTATGTTGTTCTTCTTACTTGTTACGGGTGTAGCCGAACGTCTTCCCCAGGGGGGCGGAAGCCCCAAAGGACCAGTTGCGGGTCGGATCCCCATCGACGACATGACTCGCCGAGACGGTGGGGACCACTTGCACGATGCCGCCCACGGCGATTTGGGTGGCCGTGTTGCTGAAGTTGAAGCCCAGGGCGGGGTTCAGGTTGAAGCCGTAGGAGAAGCCCTGGCCTTCCACGTTGGACAGCGCGGCGTCATCCATTTCGACCATGGCGGCCTGGGAAGCGACAGGGGCGGCGGCCAGCAGGGCCAGCATCATCAGGGACTTGGATTTCATGGCGGACTCCTTGAAACGAGACAAGTACAGGGTTTTTGTCCAGAATCGACAGCAGATTCCGAACAGTCACGAGTCTGCCTTGAGCCCGTGAACAGGGGATGACGCTTGTGTGGCGCGTATGTGAAGTTTTTCTTTCGTCTGGATGACCGGAAAAGGATGCCGCCAAGTTCGGTATGAAAACGGAAGGCAGGGCGGCTGAAGCCTGTCTGTTCGTTGCATGGGTCCAGGCGAGGGTGTTTTTTGATTCTTTGAGATAAAGTTTCTACTTTAAATCAATTTATTGAGTGAATTTTATGCTGCCGGGGATTCCCGGCTCAGGATTCTGGCTTGTGGCGCGCGGGCAGGGCCGCGACCAAACCCGGCAGCAGGCTGATAAGAATGATTCCCAGTAGCGCCAGCGTGAAGTTTTCCTTGACGGCTGGCAGGTTGCCGAAGAAATAGCCCAGATTGATG
>WOZT01000218.1 GCA_011620145.1 Gammaproteobacteria bacterium
GACGCGCTGCTGCGACACAGCGGGATCGCTGCCTGAGAGAGCGGGGCAACACCGACATGGATGGGGTGAAGCGGTGACGTTGGTCGGTTATCGGGCTGTCGTCGTCTCCCGGCCGACGAGGGGGCGATCAGGCGCTAACGGGACGGCTGACCGGTCCATCGCCACAAGCATGCTTGGAGAGGAAACACGGCGACGGGGTCGTGATGGGTGGATGCCACTCGCACTTGAGTGGGCATTCCATGTTCTCCATGACAGAAACGCAATGATTCGGCGCGATTTTAACGTTCTCGGCTCTTGCGCAGTTGCTCCAGCAGTTCCTTGCGCCGGCTTTCCACGCGCGCGCGGTCGCCGGCATCCAGATCCGTTTCCTTGAGGGCATAGCTCATTTGGGTGAGGGCATCCCGGGTTTGTCCCTGAAAAGCGAGATATTCCCCGAGATTGAGATGGGATTCGCCGTTCTTCCCCAATTGCTCGGTGGCCTGTGCCAATAGCCGCAGGCGGCGGCCCGTGATTTCCGGAGTGGGTGGGGTGGCCAGCAACTGTGTATAGGCTGCTTGCGGGTCTCCCTCGGTCAACAGTTCCCGGGCATATTCGAGTGACAGGACGGTATCGCTGGGGAATATGCGCAGACCCTTGCGATAACTGGACAGCGCTTCCTGAGCTTGGTGATTGGCCTGTTGCGCCTCGGCCAGGGCCAGCAGGTATTCCGGTACGTCCGGGGCCTGGGTCACCAGGCTGGCCAGTTCCTCTTGCGCCGCTCCGGCTTGTCCCTGACGCAACAGCGCCAGCCCCAGGCCGTAGCGGGCGGCTTCCTGCTCGATTCCCTGGGTTCGGTTGGTTTCGGTGCGAAAGGCGGTCTGATTGGCGATGAGATCATCGGCCGTGAGTGCGCGCACCCGACTGCGGATCAACAGATAGACCCGCGAAGGAGCCAGCGTCACCGGGTGGGGTGCCGCCAGCCGGGCCCGCTCAGTGGCTTCGCTGATGCGCTCGGTGTCGAGGGGATGGGTGCGCAGGAAGTCGCTGTAGGCGGTTTCGTAGAAACGGCTCTGCTGGGCCATCTGTTCAAAGAAGCTGGGCATGCCACGGGGATCGAAGCCGGCTCCTGCCAATAACTGCATGCCGACTCGGTCGGCCTCCTTTTCGTTTTGTAGCGTGAAAGAAATGGCGGTCTGAACCGTGGCCGCCATGCCGGCCGAGATGGCGCCCTGGACAACCTGGGGGTTGCCGGTCCCCGCTCCGGCCAGAATGGCCGCCAAGGTGGCGGCCCCCGTGATCAGGTTGCTCTGGCGACTGTCCGCCATGCGCTGGGCGATGTGGCGTTGGGAAACGTGGGAAACCTCATGGGCCAGCACGCCAGCGAGTTCACTTTCGTTGCGGGTGACGACGATCAGTCCCGTGTTGACGCCCACATAGCCGCCGGGCAGCGCAAAGGCATTGATGCGGCTGTCGCGGACGGCGAAGAAGAGGAAAGGGTCCTCGGCAGACGTGCTTTGTGAAGCAAGTCGCTGTCCGACGCCTTGCAGGTAGCGATCCACCAGGGGGTCGTCCAGCAAGGCATGCATGCCACGGAGCTGGCTCATGACTTCGCGGCCGAGCCGCGCCTCATCGCTCGGGGACAAGACCTCATCCACACTGTTGCCCATGTCGGGCAGGTTATTGGCGGCAAACATCGTGACCGGCATGCTTGCCATAAAAAGAGAAGCGATGCCAATCAAGGTGTTGCGCAGGGAGAATCGCGGGAACAAGGGAACCTCGTGCGGTTTCAGGGCCGCGTCTTGATCTAACACCCAAGATTGGACCGTCGGCGCCGATACTGTGTTCCAAGGAGCCGATCATTCAGGAGGGCACACTAGCATGAGCACGCAGATCCGGGAATTGAATGTGGCCGGGGTGCCGGCGCCTTTCTATGTGTTGCGGGCGAAACAGGCGCTGGATGGATTGCCGGTCGGCCAGATTCTGGCGCTGACCACCGACGCACCCAATGCGCCCCGTGAAATTCGCACCTGGCTTGAACATGCAGGTCATCAGATGGTGTCCAACGAGGCGAGCGCTGGCGTGCACCGCTTCCTGATCCGACGCCTTTAAGGCTTCAATCGTCTCCTTCCACCTGAACGGGATCGGCCGACCGTTACGGCGCGGCCGATCCGCTATCAATGCGCCATCACAGAATCTCGGAGGCGTGATCGGCGAGGCGTGAGCGTTCCCCGCGCATCAGGGTGATGTGCCCGCCATGGGCCCAGTTGCGGAAGCGATCCACCACATGGGTCAGCCCGGAACTGGTTTCGGTGAGGTAGGGCGTGTCGATCTGCGCAATGTTGCCCAGGCAGACGATCTTGGTGCCCGGCCCGGCTCGGGTGATCAGGGTCTTCATCTGCTTGGCGGTGAGGTTTTGCGCCTCGTCGATGATCAGGTAGCGGTTCAGGAAGGTCCGGCCGCGCATGAAGTTCAGCGAGCGGATCTTGATCCGGTGTGCCAGCAGATCCTGCGTGGCACCCCGTCCCCACTCGCCGCCTTCCTCGCTGTGGGTCAGCACTTCCAGATTGTCCATCAAGGCGCCCATCCAGGGGGTCATTTTTTCCTCCTCGGTGCCGGGCAGGAAGCCGATGTCCTCGCCTACCGGGATGGTGACCCGGGTCATGAGAATTTCCCGATAGCGGTTCATCTCCAGGCATTGGGTGAGTCCGGCGGCCAGCGCCAGCAGGGTCTTGCCGGTGCCGGCGCCGCCCATCAGGGTGACGAAATCCACCTCCGGATCCATCAACAGGTTCAGGGCAAAGCTTTGTTCCCGGTTGCGCGCACGCACGCCCCAGACGGCGTTTTCCCGGTAATTGCGCAGGATCTCGATGCGGGCGGCGCCTTGGGACAGTTCCCGCACGATGCCCTCGAAGCGGTCGTCCGCTGTGTAGACGCAGAGATTGGGCGTCCAACTGGCAACCTGGGGGCCAATGACCCGATAGAAAGTGCGGCCTTTCTCGCTCCAGGATGCCATGTCCTTGCTGTGGGTATTCCAGAAGTCCTCGGGCAACTCCTCCCAGCCGCGATAGAGCAGATCGGCATCGTCCAGGACCTGATCGTTGAAGTAGTCCTCCGCGCACAGGCCCATGATGCTGGCCTTGATGCGCAGGTTGATGTCCTTGGACACCAGCACCACGTCCCGGTCTGGATAGCGCGCCTGCAACGCCATCACCGTGCCCAGCAGATTGTTGTCGGGTTTGAGACCCGGCAAGGCCAGGGGCAGGGCGGCGGACAGCGGCTCGGTCTGGAAATACAGGCGCCCGCCCGTATCGCGAACCGTCGCCTCATATGCGCTCAGGCGCCCAAGCGGCAGGCCGTCGACAACCGCCTGATGGTCTGCGCCCTGCATCAGTTCATCGAGGAAGCGGCTGACCTGGCGCACATTGCGGGCCACTTCGGAGACACCTTTCTTGGCGGCGTCCAATTCCTCCAGCACCACCATGGGAAGGAATACGGCGTGTTCCTCGAATCGGAACAGGGCCGTGGGATCATGCATCAGGACGTTGGTATCCAGCACATACAACCGGGTGCGTGCGATCTCGGGCAGGCTGTCCGCAGTGATGTCCTCAATGCGGTTGCGGCGACGACGAACGGGCGCGGCGGGAGGCGGCGTCATACCGTGCCCTCCTGCCGCAGCGCCTTGACGGCCTCCAGCACTTCCATGACATGACCTTCAACTTTCACCTTGCGCCAGGCTCGTGCGAGCCGCCCATCGGGACCGATGAGGAAGGTGCTGCGTTCCACGCCCATGACCTTGCGGCCGTACATGTTTTTTTCCTTGAGTACATCGAACATCTGGCAGAGGGTTTCCTCGCCGTCGGCAATGAGCGGGAAGGGCAGGGCGTACTTCGTGCAGAATTTTTCGTGGGAGGTCAGGCTGTCGCGGCTCACGCCAATGATTTGCGCGCCTTGCGCCACGAAGTCGGCCTGATGGTCACGAAAATCCTGTCCCTCGGTGGTGCAGCCGGGGGTGTCGTCCTTGGGATAGAAATACAGGACCGTGATCTTGCCCTGCAGGGATTGCTCGGTGAAATTCCGGCCTTGGGTGGCCGCGGCGCTGAAAGGACGGATCAAATCGCCCGGTTCGGGAAAGGGCATGGTGAGAACTCCGGATCGTTGGGACCATGGGGGGAAGTTGCTTCGCGCAGAGACGGAGCAGGAATCGCAAAAACAGCAAGGCTTGAGGCTCTGAATGATGCTTGTTGCAGAACGCCACGAGGGTTACCATCGCAGACTTTCTTTGTGGAGCGGGTCATGATCACGGGCAGTCTTGTCGCCTTGGCCACACCGATGCATGCCGATGGTGCGGTCGACCGGGAGGCGTTCGCCCGGCTGCTGGAATTCCATATTGAGCAGGGCAGCGATGGTCTGGTGGTGGCGGGAACCACCGGCGAGGCATCCACCCTCAGCTTTGCGGAACATTGTGCGCTGATTCGCGAGGCCGTGGCCTTGGTGCGCGGGCGGATTCCCGTCATTGCGGGGACTGGCGCCAATGCCACTGCCGAGGCGGTCGAATTGACCCGGGGCGCCAAGGAGGCAGGCGCCGACGCCTGCCTGCTGGTCAGCCCCTATTATGTCAAGCCGACGCAGGAAGGCTTGTACCGTCATCACCGGACCATTGCCGAAGCGGTTGCCATTCCCCAGATTCTCTATAACGTGCCCGGTCGCACGGGCGTGGATCTCAAGCCGGAGACAGCCTTGCGTCTGGCGGGCGTCCCCCACATCGTGGGCCTGAAAGAGGCGGCGGGCGATCTGGATCGCGTGCGCCATCTGTTGCAGGTCTGTCCGCCTGATTTTGCCGTATATTCGGGTGACGACGCCACTGCCTGCGAAGCGATTCTGATGGGCGCCAAGGGAGATATCTCGGTGACCGCCAATGTGGCGCCGGCGCTGATGCACCAGATGTGTGCCGCGGCCCTGGCGGGCGATGCGACAACGGCGCGCGCGCTCAATGCCCGACTGGCACGGCTCCACCAGGTGCTGTTCGTGGAGAGCAATCCCATCCCGACCAAATGGGCGCTGATGCACATGGGCCTGATGGGTCCCGGTATCCGCTTGCCCTTGACCCCGCTTGACCCGACTTACCACTCCCTCGTGGCTGACGCCCTTGAACAGGCAGGAATCGCCTCATGCTGACACGTTTGCGCCCAATCATCGTGCTGTTTCCCGTATTGCTGCTCGCCGCCTGTGCGTCCAAGCCCAGTTGCGAAAAACATGAACTGCACCTGGATGCCCGACTGGGCCCTGAAGTTGAACTGCCGGCGGCGCGCGGGCAGGGAGCCTGGAAGATTCCCGAGGCTGCGTCGACCCAGGCAAATGCTGATATGCGGCGGCGCTCGGATGGTAGCTGCCTGGATCAACCGCCAGCCTTTGTGCCCCCCAAGGATGCCGCGATACCCTGAGGCAACGATTGCAGGCGCGGGGCGGCTGGGGTAACCTTCGCGCCTGCTCGCCTGCGGGCAACGCATCGATTCCGGAGAGATGGCCGAGCGGTTGAAGGCGCACGACTGGAAATCGTGTATACGGTAATCCCGTATCGAGGGTTCGAATCCCTCTCTCTCCGCCACTTCGGCGCACATTCCTGGGTACCCCGGCTGTGGCCCCATTCTCGGCACTTAACCGGCGCAGCCTGATCTTCAAATCCCCCCACCCATTGCCGACATCGACACTATCGGCACTCAAGTCATGAAAGTCGTCTTACGGTCTTTCTCGCTGCCCGCCAACAGAAGACACGCCGTCAGCCAGGATGACCGCCGCTTTGGTATTTTGGGGCGGTCGCCGTCGTATTGACGCTTGTAGCCATTAATGTGGCGAAACCCAACTCGATGCTAAATTGATGCGGCGCTCCCCGATTGCGGCTGAACGTTCGTAAGGCTGGTTCAGCGTTTTCGGGCAGGCAGAGTACGCTGGGCTTCAACGATCCACCTTGAAAGCCACGAGACAGAACATGGCGACGCGGCTGGGGCGGATTGAATGCATCGTCCAGAATCTGACGCGGCTTCTGACGTTGCCTGCGCCGTTCCTTGACCAGTCGCCATGGGACCTTGGCAACGCATGGCATTGATTGCGGGCCGCTGTTGGGGTAGCATTCTGCCTCTTTTGTCGCCCGTCGGGCGGCTCTCCTTGCCTCACCGTCAAGAATCGGGAGGCTCCAATCCGTAAGGAGTGTTCATGCGTCATTATGAAATCGTGTTTCTGGTTCATCCGGACCAGAGCGACCAGGTGCCTGCCATGTGCGAGCGTTACCGTTCGCTGATCGAGGCGGACGGCGGTCATATCCATCGCCTCGAAGACTGGGGCCGCCGCCAACTGGCCTACCCGATCGAAAAGATCTACAAAGCGCATTACGTGCTGATGAATGTCGAGTGCAGCCAGACTGTGCTCAACGAGATCAAGAGTGCCTTCCGCTTCAACGATGCGGTGCTGCGCAATCTGATTATCAGCCGTCCCAGCGCCGACACGGCGCCCTCTCCCTTGCTCAAGTCCCGGGACGAAGAGCGCAGCGAGGAGAGTCGTTCACGCGCTGCCCAGCGTGAGTCAGTCCTCGCCGATGCGGATGACGACGAGGATGAGGACGACGACGGGGACGAGTAAGGTCAGTGGATCGTCCCCGGCGCGCTTGCGCGCGGGGACTGTTGGCAGCTAAAGGAGCTATTCATGTCGCGTAATTTTCGCCGTCGCAAGTATTGCAAGTTCACCGCCGAGAATGTGGTCGAGATCGACTACAAGGATCTGGCCACCCTCAAGGCCTATGTCGCCGAGACGGGCAAGATTGTGCCCAGCCGCATCACGGGCACCAGCGCGCGCTATCAGCGTCAACTGGCCAAGGCCGTGAAGCGGGCGCGTTTCCTGGCTCTGCTGCCCTATACGGATCAGCACTGAGGTTGCCGGACGGGCGACGCAGGCATCGGCATGCAGGCGCTCGCTCGCTACGCGCTATCCGGATTTGGGCAGGCGATTCTGGTAGTCAGCCTGTTGGGCTTTGGCGCCTGGGTGCTGTTTCCGTTGATGTATCTGTCCGGCGCACTGATGGCGCTGATGGCCATGCAGCTCGGCCCAGGCAAGGCCAGCCAGGTATTGCTGGGCGGACTACTGGTGCAGGCCGTGGGTGGCGCGGTGTTGTTGGGATCACCTACGGCAGCGCTGGGATTGGCCGCCTTGATGTGGGTGCCGCTGGTGGCCCTGGGCGGTCTGGTCTGGCAGC
This sequence comes from Gammaproteobacteria bacterium, assembly GCA_011620145.1. Taxonomy (GTDB): domain Bacteria; phylum Pseudomonadota; class Gammaproteobacteria; order UBA5335; family UBA5335; genus Macondimonas. Next base: position 7,223 of record WOZT01000218.1, read on the forward strand.
GAGGCAGCTTGCCGCCTGCCCTGACTGTTTCGGCATTGTTGGGATTGGTGGCGGTCCTTGGATTCTATCTGCTGCATGCCGATCCGGGACTGTGGTGGCAGGAACATCTGCACCAGGCGCTTGCCGCGCGGTCGTCTCTGCCGGATAGCCTCACGGCAACAGATCAGGATTTGGCGACCCTGATTGAAGAGGTGGCAGACTACCTTCCGGGCGCTTTTGCCAGCGTCTGGGTGATGGGGTTGACGGTCAGCCTGTTGTTGGGGCGCTGGCTTCAGTCACGTCTGTATCGGGCCGGTGCATTCGGTGCGGAATTCAGGGGCTGGCGCCTTGCAACAGTGTGGACCGGGGTTGCCGGCGCTTGTTTGCTGACGGCGGTGTGGCGATTCGATCTGGCAGTCAATCTCCTGGTGCCGTTGACGGTCGTGCTGTGTCTGCCAGCCTTGGGACTGCTGCATGCCCTGTTGCGCCAGCGTCCTGCGTCCAAAGTCTGGTTGGGATTGTTGTATGGAGCTTTGGCGCTGATGCCCCATCTGGTGGTGGTATTGGCCGCGGTGGCCTTGGTGGATAGCTGGATGGATTTTCGGGGTCGCACCCCGACAACGTGAAGATTGACTTGAACTGATTGGGTGATGTTGAGATGGATGTGATTCTGCTGCAGAAAGTCGAAAAC
>WOZT01000015.1:0-3232 GCA_011620145.1 Gammaproteobacteria bacterium
CCGGTTGGCGGCGCGTGTTCGCTATGATTCACACATGTTGCACATGCTTTGCACCTGCATAGCGAGAAATGAATTCAGTCTTGGCAACGATCTTTTCCGCCTTGGCCCCGAGAAAATAGGTGCATGAGGCCCCATCCATGGCTTCTGGCCATTGACGCAGCAAAATATCAAGGTATTTCAGCCAAGCCAGAGTCGGCCGGACCGTTGCCTTGGTAGCCAAACGCAACATCGGACGTGACACAAACGCTAGCGCAAAATTCTCCACTGCCCACACGAGTGTGGTCGCCGGCCCAGCTACTATGCCGCTTTCTATTTCAAAAAAGCCATTGAACAAACGCCGGTGACCGGAAAGTGAATAGCGAGTGAAGTCATATGCGCCTTCATGCACCATGATCAGGAAAACCTAGCTCATCGATGTAAAGCGATCCTGTTGATGACACCATTTCAAGCTTCCACCACCGGAATCTTGCCGATGCGGGCCTGCCAGATTCTGGGCGCGGTGGCGTGGACCGATTCACCCTGGGCGTCCACGGCCACGGTCACCGGCATGTCCACGACCTCGAACTCGTAGATCGCTTCCATCCCCAGCTCCGGGAAGGCCTTGACCTCGGCGCGGCGGATGGCCTTGGAGACCAGATAGGCCGCGCCGCCAACCGCCATCAGATAGACGGACTGGTTGTCCTTGATGGCGGCAATCGCGGCCGGGCCGCGCTCGGACTTGCCGATCATGCCGAGCAAGCCGGTCTGCTCCAGGATCGTCCGGGTGAACTTGTCCATGCGCGTGGCCGTGGTCGGGCCGGCGGGACCCACCACTTCGTCGCGCACCGGATCAACCGGACCGACGTAGTAGATGAACTTGCCCTTGAGGTCGACCGGCAACGGCGCGCCCTGGGCGATGAGGTCGGTCATTTTCTTGTGGGCGGCGTCGCGACCGGTGTACATGCGACCGGACAGGAGCAGGGTCTCGCCGGATCGCCAGGTGGCGACTTCCTCACGCGTCACAGTGTCCAGGTTGACACGCCGGGCACCGCCCACATTCCAGGTGATCTGTGGCCAGTCTTCCACGCGCGGGGGTTGCAGTTCGGCGGGCCCCGAGCCATCGAGCACGAAATGGGCGTGGCGCGTGGCGGCGCAGTTGGGGATCATCGCCACCGGCAGATTGGCGGCGTGGGTGGGGTAGTCCTTCACCTTCACATCCACCACGGTGGTGAGTCCTCCGAGGCCCTGGGCGCCGATGCCCAGCGCGTTCACCTTGTCATAGAGTTCCAGCCGCAATTCCTCGGCCCGGTTGGCAGGTCCGCGCGCCATCAGGTCCTGGATGTCCACCGGCTCCATGAGTGATTCCTTGGCCAGCAGCATGGCTTTTTCCGCCGTGCCGCCGATGCCGATCCCCAACATGCCCGGCGGGCACCAACCGGCGCCCATGGTCGGCACGGTCTTCAGGACCCAGTCGACGATGGAATCGGACGGGTTGAGCATGACGAACTTGGACTTGGCCTCCGAGCCGCCGCCCTTGGCGGCCACCTGGACATCGACCGTGGCGCCGGGCACCAGTTGCATGTGGATCACCGCCGGGGTGTTGTCGCGGGTGTTCTGGCGTTTGCCGGCCGGATCGGCCAGGACCGATGCGCGCAGGACGTTGTCCGGATCGAGATAGGCGCGGCGTACCCCTTCGTTGACCATGTCCTCGATCGAGCGGGTGGCGTCGTCCCAGCGCACATCCATGCCGATCTTGAGGAATACCGTGACAATGCCGGTGTCCTGGCAGATCGGGCGATGCCCCTCGGCGCACATCCGCGAGTTGATGAGGATCTGCGCCATGGCGTCCTTGGCAGCGGGGTTTTCCTCGCGCTCGTAGGCGGCATGGACGGCCTGGATGAAATCGAGGGGGTGGTAGTAGGAGATGAATTGCAGCGCGTCGGCGACACTCTGGATCAGGTCGTCCTGCTTGATTGCGGTCATGGGCAGCATCCGGATGGGGCGTCAGGTGGGCAATTGTATCCCATCGACTCCCGGCCGGATCAGGTCGGCCAGCGCGCTCCGGTGAGGTCTTCACCCACTTGCCACAACTGCCGCGCCACGGCGGGATTGCGGCTGGCCGGCGAACTGTCCCTTGGGCTGCAGGCGATGAAATAGCGACCCGTGACGCCTTCCAGCTCGGGGGAGCTGGCGAGATAAACCGGGGTGCGGGCGCCGGTTTCGGGACTGGCCAGGAAGGGGCGCAGCCAACGTGGATTGCTTTCGATATTCGAGCCGATGACGCCGGGATGCAGGCAATTGGCGGTGATGTTGGTGTTTTCCAGGCGGCGCGCCAGTTCATAGGTGAACACGATGGTCGCCAGCTTGGAGGCGCCATATTGACGCCACATGGAATAGCGGCGGGCGGCGTGCAGGTCGTCGAAATCGAGCTTCCCGAACCGATGCAGCATGGAAGCCACCGACACCACACGGGCGGCGGGAGCGGCCTCAAGCGCATCGCGCAAGGCATGGGTGAGCAGGAAAGGCGCCAGGAAGTGCACGGCCAACTGCAGTTCATGGCCGTCGGCGGAGACTTCGCGGCGCTTTTTCATCAGGCCCGCGTTGTGGATCAGCACGTCCAGTCGCGGGTAACGGGCCTGATAATCCTCGGCCACGCCCCGCACCTGGGAAAGATCGGCCAGATCGGCCTGCAGCAGGTCCACTTGGTGATTGCCGGTAAGCTGCCGGATCTGATCGCGGGCGGCTTCACCCCGCGCCGCATCGCGGCACACCATCACCACATGGGCACCCATCCGCGCCAGCTTCGTGGCCGTGGCCAGCCCAATGCCCGAATTGGCGCCGGTCACCAGGCAGAGCTTGCCCGTCATCTGCTCCATGAATCGTCCTCGTTGCCTGCCGCCCCGTTTTGACCTTAGCCCATGACAACGGCGTTTGCCTATTCGGCCTCAACCCGATGCGATTGAGGCCGATGCACAAGCGGTGAAGACCCGAGACACAGGATCGGTATGCTGCTCGACACCTCGACCCAATCCACGGCGGAACGCTCGGCCAGCGACATGCTGGTGACTTTGCGTCGGATGCCGTTTTTCGAGGATGCCTATTTCCATATGCGGGCGCGTCATCTGGCGCTTGCCGATGGTTATCTGCGCACCCTGGAAGATGGTTACCGATTGGCGCCGGCCATGCCCCAGGATGAGATTGTCCTGGGCGCCCTGTCGGAGATGTGGCTGATGGCCGCCTACGATCTGCTCCA
>WOZT01000015.1:3332-7847 GCA_011620145.1 Gammaproteobacteria bacterium
TTCGATGACATCATTGTCCTGCAGCGCGTAAGGTCCCAGACCAATGGCCTTGCCGTTGACCTTGGGTGGCACGCCCGAATCTCCCGCCGTGGGCACATAGTGCAGGGTATAGCCTTCCGTGGATCGACGGATCGCCGCGACCTGGACGCCCGGACGCCCCACAGTGGTCAGCGGTTTGACCAGATCCAGGCTGCGACCGACCTGCCGACCGCTGAGCAATTGCAGGCGAGCGCGCGGACCGGGTTTCAGTGCCGGAACGGGCCCGGTCGAGGGCTCGGCTGAGTCTCCCGCCACGGGCCGCTCGGGTCGGGTCGGCTGTGCGGGTGGTGGCACGGATCCGGGCCGCAATACCACGGTTTGTTCCATGCCTTCGTCCGCGAGGCTTTCCTCGAAGCGCAACTGGAAGGGGGCGATGGTGATGTCATCGCGGTTGCGCAGCAGGGCGCGCTGGACTGGTTCGCCGTTGAGCAGGGTGCCGTTGGTGCTGCCGAGGTCCTGGACGAAGGCGGTGCCGGCCATCCAGAGAATGGCCGCGTGATGACTGCTGACGGCCGGGTCATCCAGGTGAATGTCGTTGCTGCGTGCCCGTCCCACGGTCAGGCGCTCCAGCTCCAGCGTCCATTCCCGGATCGCGACCTGGTTGGCCATCAAGATGATTTTCGCCATGGTTTTCCCCTCGTCCTATATTCTTGTTATTCAGGTGGACCGCCGCATGACGCGGCGCCACCAGGCGGGTTCCGGGGTGGCCTCGGGTGCAGCGAGCGCATGCCCCACGATGACCGAAATATTGTCCTTGCCGCCGCGGGCATTGGCCGCCTGTATCAGGGCGCGCGTCAGGCGTGGCAGATCGGGCATGAAGCGCCGCAGGTTGGCGAGAATGTCCTCCTCACTCAAGGTGTCGTGCAGGCCATCGGAGCAGAGCAGGAACAGATCCCCGTCGCGCACGTCGTGCTCGCCCAGGCTGACGTCCACCGCGGCGTCCACACCCAGGGCGCGGGTGACCACATTGCTTTTCCCCAGGCGCTTGACCTCCTCGGCGCTGAACATGCCGCGCGCCACCAGTTCCTCCTGCAGCGAGTGGTCGACGGTGAGGCGCCCCAGCTGATCCTCGCGGAAGCGGTACAGGCGCGAGTCGCCCACATGGGCCACATGAACGCGATTCCCCAGGAACAGCGCCGCGACCACGGTGGTCCCCATGCCGCGGTATTCGGGGCGGGTGCTGGCGGTCTTGAGAATGCGCTGGTTGGCCAGTTGCACCGATTCCTTGAGCAGGACCCCGGCAGGGGGGGGTGTCGTGGCGTCAGGGGCAGGCGCTGGTTCCAGTCGGGCCAGGCGCTGGCGGACCAGGAAGCCCACGCTGCGCACCGCGAGTTTGCTCGCCACCTCGCCGGCGTTGTAGCCGCCCATGCCGTCGGCCAGCACGGCCAGGCCCGAGGCCGGATCGATTTCGATACTGTCCTCGTTGTGGCTGCGAACCCTACCGGTATCGCTTTGACCGCAAAATTCGATGTGTAGGCGTTGGGCCATGATGCATTCCGTCGGAAGGCGAGAATAAACGAACCGGTTGGGTCCACGGGTCCTCCGGCTTACCCATGCTAAGATCGGCTGCCATTGCCTAACATTGAATACGCGCCATGAGCAAAAGCAAACCCGCCTTTGTTTGCAGCGCCTGCGGGGCGGTGGCGTCGAAGTGGGCGGGTCAGTGCGCCGATTGCGGCGCCTGGAATACCTTGACCGAATCGCTCCATCCCCCCGTGACCACCGGGCGCTCGGGCTATGCCGGCCAGGTGCCCCAGGTGCGGCTGCTCGGAGAGGTGGAAGAGGCCCAGGATCCCCGCACGCCCACTGGCGTGGGCGAGATGGACCGGGTGCTGGGGGGCGGATTGGTGCCGGGCGCCGTCATCCTCATCGGCGGCGATCCGGGGATCGGCAAATCCACCCTGCTGTTGCAACTGGCCGTGGGACTGCAGGACCGTCTGCCGGCCCTGTATGTGGCCGGCGAGGAATCCTTGCAGCAGATCGCCCTGCGCGCGCGCCGGCTGGGTCTGCCCCAGGCGCCGCTGGCGCTGGTGTCGGAGACGGCGGTGGAGCGCATCGTGGCCTGCGCCCAGGCGCGCCGGCCGGGGCTGATGGTGATCGACTCCATCCAGACCATGTACACCGAGCAGTTGCCCGGCGCGCCCGGCTCCGTGAGCCAGGTGCGCGAATCGGCGGCGCAACTGGTGCGCTTCGCCAAGCAGAGCGGCATCGTCGTCGTGCTCATCGGCCATGTCACCAAGGACGGCACGCTGGCCGGGCCGCGGGTGCTGGAGCACATGGTGGATACCGTGTTGTCCTTCGAGAGCGACCCCGGGGGGCGCTATCGGATGTTGCGGGCGGTGAAGAACCGCTTCGGCGCGGTGAACGAGCTGGGCGTGTTCGCCATGACGGACGCGGGCCTGAAGGAGGTGACTCATCCCTCGGCGATCTTCCTGTCGCGCCATGACCAGAGCGCCGCCGGCAGCGTGGTGACCTGCATCCGCGAGGGCAGCCGGCCGTTGCTGCTGGAGGTCCAGGCGCTGGTGGACGACAGTCCCCTGGCCAATCCCCGGCGCCTGACCGTGGGCTTGGAGCACAACCGGCTGGCCATGTTGCTGGCCGTGCTGCACCGCCACGGGGGCGTGCCGCTGTTCAACCAGGACGTGTTCCTGAACGTCGTGGGCGGCATCCGCGTGAGCGAGACTGCGGCCGACTTGCCGGTGGCAGCGGTGGTGGTTTCCAGCCTGCGCAACCGGCCGATTCCCCAGCACACGGTGATTTTCGGCGAGCTCGGCCTGTCGGGCGAAGTGCGTCCCGTGCCCTATGGCGAGGAGCGCCTGCGCGAAGCCGCCAAGCATGGCTTCACGCGCGCGCTGGTGCCGCTGGCCAACGTGCCCCGGCGCGGCGCGGCGATCGGCGGCATGGAAGTGCAGGGCCTGGGGAATCTGGCGGGTCTGCTGGACGCGCTGGCATGAGCGGCGAGACAGCAGCCGGCATGCCGGACATGTCCGGCGTGCAGTACGTGGAAGTCAGCGCCGAACGCGCCGGGCAGCGGCTGGACAATTTCCTGCTGGGCCAGTTGAAGGGCCTGCCGCGTCCCCATGTCTACCGCATCCTGCGCACCGGCGAGGTGCGTGTGAACGGCCGCCGCGCCAAGCCCGATTATCGTATCCAGGCGGGGGATCGGGTGCGGCTGCCGCCCTTGCAGCGCGCCGCGACCATCGAGCCGACCGCTCCACCAGCGGGCCTGATGGGCGAAATCGCCGGACGCATCCTGTATGAAGACGACCACCTGCTGGCCGTGAACAAGCCGGCGGGCCTGGCCGTCCATGCCGGCACCGGCGTCGCCTATGGCCTGATCGACGTGCTGCGGGCGTTGCGCCCCCACTTCCCTGAGCTGAATCTGGTGCATCGCCTCGACCGCGGGACCAGCGGTTGCCTGGTGGTGGCCAAGACGCGGGCCGATCTGCTGATGCTCAACCGCGCGTTCGCCGATCGGGCCTGCGGCAAGGTGTACATGGCGCTCACGGCCGGCCACTGGGCGCAGGCGCGGACGATCGTGCGCCAGGCGCTGGATGTGGCGCATCGCGAGCAGGGCGAGCGCAGTGTGCGGGTGGATGCGGAGCGGGGACAGGCCGCCGTCAGCCGCTTCCAGGAGATCGAACGTTTCCCGGGGTCAAGTCTGGTGCGCGTTGAGATCGACACCGGCCGGACCCACCAGATCCGCGTCCATGCCGCTGCGGCGGGCCATGTCTTGGCAGGGGACGATCGCTACGGCAATCACGACTTCAACCGCCAGATGGCGCGCATGGGCTTGCGGCGGATGTTCCTGCATGCCGCGGAACTGGTGCTCCCGCTTGCCGACGGCAAGCCGCTCCGCTTCAAGGCGCCGTTGCCCGAGGATCTGGCGCGGGTGCTCACCGCCCTGCGTGCCGGCGAGGCGGCGCCCTGAGCCTCCTGTTCAGGGCAAGGCGTGTCCCGCGTTCCGCAGCATGGCGGCCAGCCGGATCAGCGGCAGCCCCATGAGGGCGGTGGGATCGTCGCTGTCGATGGCCTCGCACAGGGCGATTCCCAGGGCTTCGCTGCGCAGGGCGCCGGCGCAATCCAGCGGCCGGTCGCGTTCCACATAGCGGCGAATGGTCGCCTCATCGAGGACCCGGAACCGCACCGTGGTGACGATCATCTCAAGCTGGCTGTGCCCGGTGCGTGCATCGAGCAGGCACAGCCCGCTCAGGAAGCGCACGGACTGCCCCGAGAGCCGCGCCAACTGGGCGCAGGCCCGCTCGACCGTGCCGGGCTTGCCCAGAATGATGCCGTCCGGCCCAACCGCCACCTGGTCGCCGCCAATGATCAAGGCATCGGGATGAATTGCGGCCACGGCCTCGGCCTTGGCGAAGGAGAGTCGCCGCACCAGGGCTTCCGGCGACTCGCCGTCCCGCGCCGTTTCATCGGCGTCCGGCGCCACACAGCGGAAGGGTATCTGGAGCCGTTCCAGTA
>WOZT01000155.1:0-3922 GCA_011620145.1 Gammaproteobacteria bacterium
CCGATCGGGCTGCACATAGGTGGCCGCGGTTTCGTAATCGCGGTCCAGCACGTTCTCGATGCGCGCCAGCAGCGCCCATTGCGGGGTCATTTGCCATTCCGCGCGCAGGTCGAGGCGGCCATAGCCCGCCAGGGGCACCGTGTTGGCGGTGTCGTCATAGCGGCCATCCTGGGCCAGGAGTGTTGCGCCCAGCCGATAGGCGCCGAAGGTCCGGTCCAGTTCCAGGCGGGAGGTCAAGTCGGCGCGGCGCGGCAGGTCGGCGCCGGTTGCGCGGTTTTCGGTGTCCAGCGCGGTAAGGGCGGCGTAGCCGCGCCAGACGCCCGCCCGGTATTCCACGCCGCCTTCTGCGCCTTGGATGCGGGCGCGATCGATGTTGTTGACGGTGTTGTTGGCGGCATCGAACACGATCAAATCGTCGATGTCGTTATGGAACACGCTGGCGCTCAAGGTGAACGGGGCGAGGCTATAGTGCAGGCCGAGTTCGGCGTTGCGCGCGGTTTCGGGCTTCAGATTCGGGTTACCGGCGTAGAAGCCATCGCTTGGGTAATACAGGTCGTTGAAAGTGGGGGCCTTGTAGGCGGTGCCGTAGCTGGCGGTCAGGCGCAGATTATCGCGCAGCGCCACGCCCCAGGTGGCATTGCCGGTGGTCTCGCTGCCGAAGGCCTGATTGTCGTCGCGGCGCAGGCCGAGGATGAACTGATGGCGCCCCAGCGCGATCTGGTCCTGAGCGAAGACGGCCCAGTTGTCGCGGGTGTCTTCCGTGAAGGCCGTGGTGCTGTCGACGGCGTCGCGCCAGCCGTCCAGGCCCAGGGTGAGCAGTTGCCGGCCGGGCAGGCTGAGGTCGTTCTGCCAACTGGCGCTGCTGCGGCGCGTGTCGAAGGTGGAATAATCGGCGCCGTCGATCAGGTTGTCGGCCTCATCGCGGCTTTGGCCCAGCGCAATGCGGCTGTACCAACCCGCGCTGATTTCGCCGCCCAGATGGGCGCTCAGCACTTGCTGGACAAAATCGGTGCGGTTGGGGAAGCCGTCATAGTCGGTGCGGCCTTGGGCACGCAGGGCCTGAGCGCCGAGTTCGGCGCCGTTGGCCAGGCGGTGGTTCACACCGAGGTTCACAGCGGTATTGCGATAGCGGTCATCATCGGGCTCGATCGGGCTGGGACCGAAGCTGCCAACTGCACCGTCCCGCTGGATATCGTAGCCATCGCTGGTGAGGCCCGACACCGTGAGGTAGTAGCGGGTATCGCCCACCTCTCCTCTCGTTGCGGCGCGCCCGCTCCAGGTACCGAAACTGCCGCCGGTGGCGCTGGCCTGCCAGCCGCTGCCTGCGCTGGGGCGGGTGAAGATCTGAATGACGCCGCCAATTGCATCGGCGCCATAGAGGCTGGCGCGGGGGCCACGCACGATCTCGATGCGCTCGATCTGGTCGGTGGGGATCAGTTCCAGCGCCGCCGTGCCGGTGGTGGCCGAGCCGACCCGGACGCCGTCGATCAACACCAGCGTCTGGCCGGGGTTGGTGCCGCGCAGGCTGAGGCTGGTGAATTTGCCGAAGCTGCCGGTGCTGGAGACGTCCACGCCGGGCTGGCCGGCAAGCAGTTCGGGCAAGCCGCTGGGACCCAGGCGCTCGATGTCGGCGCGGGTCAGGACGGTGACCGAGGCGAGGGTGTCATCGACGCTTTCGGCGGTGCGGGTGGCGGTCACGATAACGGTGTCGTCGGCATCTACGGCCTGCACCGAGGTGGCGACAAGGGGCAGCAGCAGCCCACAGGCCAGCAGTGAACGGTGACGCAAAAGGGGGGTATCCATGAATTCTTCCTGCCCGATGGTTGTTTTCGATGTGCATGGACGCAGGCTGCGGGATGGCAGGCGGTCGTGGCACCGAAAGCAAGCGCACAGGAAGGAAAACGGTCGGCGCTGCCCGGCTGTGTCGCCCGCCGCAACACGCATCTGGACCTTGTCCGCACAGGCCGGTCTCCGGGCTGATGAGGGGCCGGATTGAAACTCCGGCCGGCGCGGTCCGCCTTCCCATGCACAGGCACAGTGGCGTGGGGACCGCGCGCAACTCAAACACCGTTGCGGGGGCAGCGTTGGAATGGGTCTGGCGACCGCACCAACTTCCCGTTTCACCCGGACGACAGGACGCCGCCCGGACACCTGTGGGATTTCAGGTGAGGCCACCATAAGGGGCGGACTTGGGGGTGTCAATCCGCTGCGGGGCGGGTCGGTGTATCGATGCGTTCCAGATACAGCAACAGGGTGCGCTGGCGGGCGGAATCGTTGTCGTCGCTGACCAGCAGCAGGCCGCGCGCTCCAATGCGCGTCATGCCTTCGAAGTTGTCCAGCAGCCAGCCGTCCTGCAGACGCAACAGCGTCAGATTCTCGGGCCGAATGGTGAAGCCGTCGGTCGTCGGCAATGTAAAGCGGCGCAATGCGATTTCCAGGCGGCCCGCGTCATAGCAACGTTCCAGCGCCAGAATTTCGCCTCCTTCCCAGACGGTCAGGGCCACAAGGGCGCAACGGGGTCCCGTATGCAGCAGATAGGGATGCCGCCGTCCGTCCAGGCTGAACAGCGGTGTGTGACCGGCCGGCGTGGCGCCGGGGGGCGGCAATTCCGGGCCGCTGAGCAGGCCCCGGCGCGGATGCCAGGTCAGGGCTTCCAGCGCTGCGTTGGGATTGGCGTAGCTTGCGGGGTCGGCGAACGGCGCAGGCAAGGGCACGTCCGCCTGCCAGCGGCCTTGGGTATCGATGCGAGTGATGCGTGGTATCCGCTCGAAGGAGACGAACAGAGCCGGATTGCCGTCAGGACTGGGGGCAAACGTGAGCCCTTCGGAATCGCGCCATTTGCCGCGCCAAGGCCGCCCGGTGGCATCCATGAGGGGATGGCTGTCCAGCAGTCGCACATCGGTCAGTTGGCCATTGGTGAAGACGGGTTGCATACGAAACAACCAGCCGAAGTCCGAGACGGCATAGAGCACCTGTTCCGGTTCGGACCAGGCCAGATCGGACAGGCCACGCAGACTGACACCGTCCGGCATTTCGTGTGGGAGCCAGAGCGCGCCGCCGAGCCGCACACCCTGATAAACGCTTCCGGTGGGGTGCAGCGGGGAGAGTTCGATGGGCTGGGGCCGTGATGGCGGCGCCAGCCCCAGCCAACTCCAGGCTGGCAGGGGTCCAGCCAGGAGGGTGGCGCATAACAGGGTTATTGAGATTGCCTGTCGTCGGCGCATCGGCGTGCGTCCTGTTTCTCTTGGAGTCGGACTCAGCCCGCTGACGGTGCCTTGAAGCGGGCGAGTTCGGGGTCGTCGATGGGCTGTTGCGGTAATCCGATGACCCGGGCCAGGGTGTCGAGGTCGGTCATGCCGCGTTGCAGGCGCACCTTGCCGGTGGCATCCCGATACAGTATGGCCGGCGTGCCGGATACACCCAGCCGATCCATCATCTTGCGGTTCTGGGTCAAGGTCTTGCGGGTCTCGTCCTGGATCTGGGCGGCGGGCGCGATGCCGCCCTCGCGGAATCGGGTTTCGTTGTCCGCCAGTGCCTGTGATGGGTCCTTGGCTTGCAGGATGGCGGCGGCCTTGCCGGTGCTGCTGGCCTTGATGACATCCACCATCAGGTGACGCACCTGCAGGCCGGCATCGTGATAATGACGGGTCACGCGCGACAACAGATGGCAATAGCCGCAGTTCGCATCGGTGAAGCTGTAGATGATCCGCGTCGGTTTGGCGGCGCCTTCGGCGACCCAGCGGGCCGACTCCAGTTGCTGCCACAGGGTTTCCAGTTCGGGACCCAGCACGTGGTCCTCGACATGGGCCTGGGTGAGATCCTGTCCGGCCTCATCCAGGATATTGCCGATGAAGAGGTAGCGGCCATCGGCAGAGACATAGACCACATCCGCACGCCCGCTTTCGCGCGCCCGCATCACATA
>WOZT01000155.1:4022-7795 GCA_011620145.1 Gammaproteobacteria bacterium
TTTGGGTGAAGATCAGCGGGCGTTCGTCGCGCAATGTCCCGGCCAGTTGGACAGTGGCCGCATCCTGGCTGCCTGTCTCCAGCGCTATTCGGCCTTGATGCAGCGGGTATCGCAACTGGCCGGTTACGCCCAGCTTCGCTATGACGAGGATACCACCAACGCCCCGGCGCTCGCCCGCAAGCAGCAGGCCGAGGCACGCCAGGCCGAGGTGCAGGAAGCCGCCAGTTTCCTGGAACCGGAAATCCTGGCGCTGGGTCCGGACCGCATTGGCAAGCTCATGCGGGGCAACAAGACACTGGGCGGCGACTACCGGCATCTGCTGGAAGAGATCATGCGCCGCGCCGCGCACACCCTGTCGGCGCCCGAGGAACGCTTGTTGGCCATGGGCGCGGTGGTGGGGGACATCCCGGCCAATCTCTACACCACGCTGACCAATGCAGAAATGCCCTGGCCCACGGTGACCTTGCACGACGGCAGTAGCCTGCGTCTGGATCAGACAGGGTATCAAAAGGGGCGTCAGCTTCCCGAGCGGGCCGATCGCGAGCGCGTCTTCCAGGCCTTCTGGGGCAGCTTTGCCGGTTACGAGCAGACCTTGGGGGTGGCGCTTTACGGCCAGTTGCAGCGCGATCGCTTCCTGGCCCGGGCGCGGCATTACGACAGCACCCTGGCGGCCAGCCTGGACCGGGATGGCATTCCCGTGGCGGTCTACGACACCCTGATCACCGAGGCCGAACGCGGGCTGCCCACCCTGCATCGCTATCTGCGCCTGCGGGCGAAGATGATGGGGCTGGAGCGTCTGGCGGCGCATGATCTCTATGCACCCGTCACCCAGGAGGCAGGACCTCGTTTCACCCTGGGGCAGGCGGAGCAGCAGGTGGTGGCCGCCCTGGCGCCCTTGGGGTCGGACTATACGAATACCCTGGCGCGCGGCTTCGGATCGGACTGGATGGACGCCGAGCCGCGTCCGGGCAAGCGTTCCGGCGCCTATATGCTGGGATCGATCCATGCCGTGCATCCCTTTGTGCTGACGTCTTTCAGCGGCGATTTCGATTCGGTTTCGACCCTGGCGCACGAATGGGGTCATGCCCTGCATTCCCATCTGGCCAACACCCACCAGCCGTTTCTGAATGCCCAATACGCCACGTTTCTGGCGGAGGTGGCCTCCACCTTCAACGAGCGGCTCTTGATGGAACATCTGATCGATGGCGCGACGAATGATGCGCAACGCCTGTTCTATCTGAACGAGGCGCTGGAAAGCCTGCGCGGCACCTTTTTCCGTCAGGCGATGTTCGCGGCCTTCGAGCGCGACATCCATGCCCGTCTGGCGGCCGGGGAAGCGCTCACCGGAGCGGATTTCAGCCGGCTCTATCTGGCCCAGGTGCGTCGTTATCTGGGGCAGGAGGCGGGGGTGGTGGACATCGATGCCCGCTATGGCATCGAATGGGCGTACATTCCGCACTTTTACTACAATTTTTACGTGTATCAGTATGCCACCTCGATCGCGGCGGCCAGCCTGCTGGTGGATGGCGTGAAGGGCGACGCGCGCGGCGCCCGGGAGCGCTATCTGGCCTTGCTGGCCGCCGGCGGATCGGACAATCCTTATCGCTTGTTGAAGGATGCCGGTGTCGACTTGGCGACGCCCGCGCCCTATCGTTCGCTGGTTCAACGCATGGACCGGCTGCTGGATGAAATGGAAAAGATTTTGGCGCGCCGGGGCGGCTGAAGCGGGGCGGGGAACGCATGGAAGTCGAGTTCTACTTTGATATTGCCTGTCCACAGGCCTATCTGGCTTATACCCAGATCGAAGGATTGGAAGCGCGTCATGGTGTACAGGTCGTTTTCAAGCCGGTTTCCCTGGCGGGGCTCTATCGCATCTGGACGTCTCACGAGGAGGCGCCGCAATCGCGTTTAAGCCCTGCCCGGCGGCGGATGGAACATCGGGATCTGATGCGGCAGGCCGAAGCGCTGCAGGTGTTTTTGAATGAGGCGGCCACGCTGGACCCGCCGAGCAGTGTCGATGCCATGCGGCTGATCGTCGGTGCGCCTGCGGACCTGCGCCCAACGCTGATTCGCAACCTCTTTCAGGTGTTGTGGGTGGATGGCGAGGATGTGGGCAATCGCGGCGTGCTGGAATGGATCGCCGAAGTCAGCGGGGTTGATCCGGCGCTGATGGATCGATCCGAGGTCCGCAAGGAGCTGGATGCGGCAACCGAGGCGGCGGCGAATGCCGGGATCTTCGGGGTTCCCAGTTTCCGGGTAGACGGACGGCTATGGTGGGGACTGGACCGCATGACCTTCGTGGAACGAGCCTTGGGTGGCGCCGCCGAAGCGCCTCCCGTGACACATCGGTCTGGCGGTCAGATCGAATTTTTTCATGACTTCGCCAGCCCGTTTTCCTACCTGGGGGCAACCCAGGTGGAGGCGTTTGCAGCCCTTCATGGGGCCGAGCTGATCTGGCGGCCGATTTTGCTCGGGGGCTTGTTCAAGCGCATCCATACGCCGCTGGTTCCGCTCAGTGTCATGTCCCGCCCGCGGCGCGAATACATGGCCCGCGATCTCATGGACTGGGCCGAGACCTGGAACGTCCCATTCCAGTTCAACAGCGAGTTCCCGCTCAATACCTTGCTGGCCTTGCGGGTGGCGCTCGCGGTTCCGGCGCTGACCTTGCCGCTGTATCGGGCGGCCTGGGCGGACAACCGTGATATTGGTCAGCCCGAGGTGATTGCTCAGGTGATTCGGGAGGCGGGAATGGCGCCTGAGCAGGTGCTTGCCCTGGCCGGCAAGGACGAGATCAAGGATCGCTTGCGAGCCAATACCGAGGCGGCCGAAGCCATAGGGGCCTGCGGCGTGCCCACCCTCCGCGTCAATGACCGACTGGTGTTTTGGGGGCAGGATCGTTTTGACATGGTGCACCGCGCACTTGAGGGCTGGATGCCCGCCATCGATGCCCAAGCCCGGATCTGACCGCCGCTGCCCGGCTGGCGAGGACTGGCCATGACCACCGCGTTTCTCACCCATCCCGTGTTTCTTCAGCACGACATGGGCAGCCATCATCCCGAGCGTCCCGCGCGGCTGGAGACGATCCATCAGCTTTTGCGCGAGCGCAGCCTGTTGAGCCGGGTGCAGGCGCATGAGGCGCCCCGGGTCGAGCGGGCTGCGCTGCTGAGGGTGCACCACGCAGCCTACCTGGACCGGCTCGCTGCGCTGGCGCCCCGCGAGGGGTTCGCGTTCATTGATCCCGATACGGCCATGAACCCCTACACCCTGGAAGCGGCGGAGCGGGCGGCGGGGGCCGCCGTGCGGGCCACCGATCTGGTCCTGCGGGGCGAGGCGGACAACGCATTTTGCTGTGTGCGGCCGCCGGGACATCATGCCGAGGCCGGCGCGGCAATGGGTTTTTGCTTCTACAACAACATCGCCTGCGCCGCCGCCCACGCCCTGGCGGCACATGGTCTGCAGCGGGTGGCCATTCTCGATTTCGATGTCCATCACGGCAATGGCACCGAGGACATCTTCCGCGACGATCCGCGGGTCCTGTTCTGTTCCAGTTTTCAGTACCCCTTTTATCCCAATACCCCCATCGACCATGGCCATCCCCGCATCGTCAGCGTGCCTTTGCCTGCGGGCACCCGGGGCATGGATTTTCGCGAGGCGGTGGGGTCCACTTGGTTTCCGGCACTGGAGCGTTTCGCCCCCGAGATGCTGTTCGTCTCCGCCGGTTTTGATGCGCACCAGGACGATCCGATGGCGGATCTCCTGCTCAATGAGCGCGA
>WOZT01000031.1:0-3182 GCA_011620145.1 Gammaproteobacteria bacterium
GCGCCGCCTGCGCGAAGAGGCCTATGTGGAGATCCGCCTCGACAATCCAGGCTGAGTGATGGCGGTGCGCGTGCCCCGCCTGGCGCTGACTCCGGGCGAGCCAGCCGGCATCGGTCCGGATCTGCTGGTGCGGCTGGCGCAGGAAGCCTTCCCCGCCGAACTGGTGGCGGTGAGCGATCCGGATCTGTTGCAGGGACGTGCACGCCTGCTGGGATTGCCGCTTGTCGTGCGTCCTTTCGCAGTGGGTGCGGAGCCTCGTGCCCATGTCCCCGGCGAACTGCTCTGCGATCCCGTTCCCCTGAACGTCCCCGTCCGCTGTGGCCATGGCGACCCGGCCCAGGCGCCTCACGTGCTGGCGACCCTGGAACGGGCCGTTGTGGGCTGTCTGGCCGGCCATTTCCAGGCACTGGTGACTGGCCCCGTCCACAAGGGCCTGATCAATGACGCCGGCATTCCCTTCAGTGGACACACCGAATGGCTGGCCGAGCGCACGGGGGCCGCGATGCCGGTGATGCTGCTGGTGGCGCCGGGATTGCGCGTGGCGCTGGTCACCACGCACCTGCCGCTGCGCGCCGTGCCCGATGCGCTGACGCCCGCGCGCCTGACAAGCGTCATCACGATCCTGGAGCAGGATCTGCGCCGGCGCTATGGCTTTGAGATCCCGCGCATCCTGGTGTGTGGACTCAATCCCCATGCCGGCGAAGGCGGGCATCTGGGGGACGAGGAACTGCGCATCATCACGCCGGTGCTGGACACGCTGCGGGCACAGGGATGGTCGCTGACCGGACCCGTGCCGGCCGATACGGCGTTCACCCCCGACCGGCTGGCGCAGGTGGATGCGGTGCTGGCGATGTACCACGACCAGGGCCTGCCGGTGCTCAAGGCCAAGGGCTTCGGCGAGGCGGTCAACGTGACCTTGGGGCTGCCCATGGTGCGCACGTCCGTCGACCACGGCACCGCCTTCGAATTGGCCGGCACGGGACGGGCCGAGGTGGGCAGTTTTCGCGCGGCGGTGCATGAGGCCCTGCGTCTGGTGGCGCGCGCATGATCGTTGCCCGCAAGCGCTTTGGTCAGCATTTCCTGCACGATCAAGGCATCATCCGCCGCATTGTCCAGACCGTTGCGCCCCAACCCGGCGAGGCCGTGGTCGAGATCGGCCCGGGGCGGGGCGCCATCACCCGCCCGCTGCTGGCGGCGTGCGGCAAGCTGGATGCGGTCGAGATCGACCGCGACCTGATCGCCTTGCTGCGCCATGCCAACCCGCCCCTGGAAGGGCTCACCGTGCACGAGGCCGACGTGCTGCGCTTCGATTTCCGGGCCTTGGCCCAGGCGCGCGGCGTGCCCCTGCGGGTGGTGGGCAATCTGCCCTACAACATTTCCACGCCCTTGATCTTTCATCTGCTGGATCAGGTCGACGCCATTGCGGACATGCACTTCATGTTGCAGCGCGAAGTGGTGGAACGCATGGCCGCGGCGCCCGGCGGCGGCGATTATGGCCGGCTCACCGTGATGCTGGCCGCCCAGGTCCAGGTGATCCCGTTGTTCCATATCGCCCCGGGGTCCTTTACCCCGCCGCCGCGGGTGGATTCGGCCTTCGTGCGCCTGGTGCCCCACGCCGTCGCCCCGTTCCCGATGCCCGATCCGGCGCTCTATGCCCGTGTGGTGGCCGCCGCGTTTGGCCAGCGCCGCAAGACCTTGCGCAACACCCTCAAGAACCTCGCGGATGAGGCGCAGATCCGCGCCGTGGGTCTGGACCCCGGCCTGCGCCCGGAGCAGATCAGCCCGGCCGAGTACGCCGCCCTCGCCGTCCATCTGCGGACTGAAGCGGGGCAATGATAAAATCCAGTTGACTCTGTATCGATGATCCTTCAGGGTCGTTGCGCTTTTCCCGTTTGTCCCCGGATGGCTTCCATGACCCAAGATGCCCCTGTCTACCGGATCGATGTGTCCGTTGTCAGCGAATACCTGCCGTTGGAGTCGGACTCCGGCACGGATCGCTTCGTGTTTTCCTATACCGTCACCCTGCATAACAGCGGCACGGTCACGGCGCGGTTGTTGTCGCGCCACTGGCTGATCACCGACGGCGAAGGTCATGTGCAGGAGGTGCGCGGCGAGGGCGTGGTGGGGGAGAAGCCCGTGCTGGAAGTGGGGGATACCTACACCTACACCAGCGGCGCCATGCTGGAGACGCCGGTCGGCTCCATGCGCGGCAGCTACCAGATGGTGGCCGAGGACGGCACCCACTTCGAGGCCGAGATCCCGGTCTTCACCCTGGCTGTCCGCAGCCAGTTGCACTGAAAACCCATGGCCACCTATGCCGTCGGCGATCTGCAGGGGTGTCTGGATCCGCTGCAAAGTCTGCTGGACCGCCTGCATTTCGATCCCGCCGTGGACTGCCTGTGGCTCGCTGGCGATCTGGTCAACCGGGGTCCCCAGAGCCTGGAATGCCTGCGTTTTGTCCGCGCGCTGGGGGATGCGGCGGTCACGGTGCTCGGCAACCACGACCTGCACCTGCTGTCCCTGCATGCCCGCGGGGTTGCCGGGGCAACCAAGGCCCATCCCACCCTGGTGCCGGTGTTGCGTGCCCCGGATCGCGATGAGCTGATGGATTGGCTGATCCACCGCCCCCTGCTGCACCACGACAATCCGCTTCATTACACCCTGGTTCATGCCGGCTTGCCCCCGCCCTGGGATCTGCCCACGGCCGAGGCCTGCGCCCGCGAGGTGGAGGCGGTGCTGGCCGGCGAGGCGGCAGGCGGGTTCCTGCAAGACATGTACGCCGATGAGCCCGACCGTTGGTCGCCCGATCTGGCCGGCCTGGCGCGCTGGCGCTTTATCGTCAATGCCTTGACGCGCATGCGTTATTGCACGCCGGAGGGTCGCCTCGACCTGCGCGCCAAGGGCACCCCGGATACGGTCGCGTCGCCCCTGAAGCCCTGGTTCGAGGTGCATCCCCCGGCTGCCCAGGGTCTGCGGGTGGTGTTCGGGCACTGGTCCACGCTGGGCGCGGTGGCGCGCGGCGGGGCCTACGGCCTGGACACCGGGTGCGTCTGGGGCGGCAGCCTCACCGCCCTGCGCCTGGACGCCGTGCCGGAGGATCCCGCGGCCTGGGTGCAGCAAGCCTGCCCCATGGCCTGCGCGCCGGGCAGTGACTGAGCCGTTCACGCCGGCTGCCCATCCGC
>WOZT01000031.1:3282-7740 GCA_011620145.1 Gammaproteobacteria bacterium
CCATGGCCTGCGCGCCGGGCAGTGACTGAGCCGTTCACGCCGGCTGCCCATCCGCCCCGCCCGCGCTTCGGCAACCAGCGCATCTTGGTCCTGGCGGAGAGCGCCTGGATCGGGCATTGCAGGCCGGAACCGGCCATTTCGCCCGCTTGCAGGTCAAGGCCGTCCGTCCAGTAACAGGGCGTTCGCATCAGGGCCGTCCTGTGCGTTGCCACCCTTGCCGATAACAGGGCAGGGAGCAAACCATCCGCGGAGCCTGGAGCGCCAGCATGTCGCAGTCCTGCTATGACCTCGTCGTTGTCGGCGGCGGCATCAACGGCGTCGGCATCGCCCGCGACGCCGCCGGGCGCGGCCTGTCGGTCCTGCTGTGCGAGCGGGACGATCTGGCGGCGCATACCTCCAGCGCCAGCACCAAGCTGATCCACGGCGGGCTGCGCTATCTCGAACACGGCGAGTTCGGGCTGGTGCGCAAGGCGCTGCGGGAACGCGAGGTATTGCTGCGCGCCGCGCCGCACATCATCTGGCCGCTGCGTTTCGTGATGCCCCATGACGCCGGCCAGCGTCCGGCCTGGATGATCCGCGCGGGCCTTTTTCTCTATGACCACCTCGCCCGGCGCGAACGGCTGCCGGGCTCCAAAAGCGTGAATCTGGCGCGGCATGCGGCCGGCGCGCCGCTCAAGCCCGCCTTCAGGCGCGGTTTCATCTATTCCGATGCATGGGTGCAGGACGCCCGGCTGGTCGTGCTCAACGCCATGGATGCCCAGGCGCGCGGTGCGCGCATCGCGACCCGCACAACGCTCATCGCTGCTCAACGTGGCCCGGCGACCTGGTCGCTCGACCTGCGCAGTGCCGAGGGTCGGTGCGAAACGGTCCAGGCGCGGGTATTGGTCAACGCCACCGGCCCCTGGGTCGGCACGCTGCTCGGCGATGTGCTGGGGCTGGGCGCCGCGCACGCGGTCCGGCTGGTGAAGGGCAGCCATATCGTGGTGAAGCGCCTGTTCGATCACCCCGACGCCTATCTTTTCCAGAACCCCGATCGGCGCATCATCTTCGCCATTCCGTTCGAGGGGCGCTTCACGCTGATCGGCACCACCGACGTCGACTACAGCGGCGATCCGGCCCGCGCGGCCATCACGGCGGAGGAAATCGCCTACCTGTGCCGCATGGCCAGCCGGTATTTCAGCCGCGCGCTCACACCCGCTGAGGTGGTGTGGTCCTACGCCGGGGTGCGCCCGCTGCTGGACGACGCGGCGGGCGATGCCGCGAGCGTGACGCGCGACTACACCCTGGAACTCGACACCCAGGCGGCGCCGGTGCTCTCGGTATTCGGCGGCAAGCTCACCACCTACCGCAAGCTGGCCGAGCAGGCTGTCGCGCGCATCCAGCCCCTGCTCGGCAACCGGGTCGCGCCCTGGACGGCCGGCGCAAGCCTGCCCGGCGGCGATTTCCCCCGGGGCGATTTCGAGGATTTCCTGGCGCAGGTCCGGCAACACCATGGCTGGCTGCCGACGGATCTTGCCTTCCGGCTGGCCCGCAATTACGGGACGCGCATCGAGCGGATCCTGCATGGCGTGAGCGATCTCGCCGGCCTGGGGGAGGCGGTGCTGCCGGGCTTGTATGCTTGTGAACTGGACTATCTGGTGCGGGAAGAGTTTGCGCGCACGGCCGAGGACATCCTGTGGCGGCGCACCAAACTGGGTTTGGGGGCGCCGCCCGATGCCACCGCGCATCTGCAAGCCTGGCTCGACGCGAGGCCAAAGCGGCGCTGAGCCAGAACATGGCCGATGGCGTTCGCTCGCGCGCAGACCCGGATGGCGCGCGGGGCGCAACGACTCGGGAACAGGGACGTTTGAGCAGACGGAGGGAAAACGGCATGGCTTATTTGCTGGCCCTGGACCAGGGAACGACCAGTTCGCGCGCCCTCGTGTTCGATACCGACGGGGCGCTGGTGGCGCTGGCGCAGCAGGAATTTGCGCAAATCTATCCCCAGCCGGGCTGGGTCGAGCATGATCCCGAAGTGATCTGGCAAAGCCAGCTCGACACCGCGCGCCAGGCGCTGACGCAAGCGGGCATCGGGGCGCGGGAGCTGCTGGCGCTGGGCATCACCAACCAGCGCGAGACCACGTTGGTGTGGGAACGCGCCACCGGGCGGCCGATTCACAACGCCATCGTCTGGCAGGATCGCCGCACCGCCGCCGCCTGCGATGCACTCAAGGCCCAGGGGCTGGAGGCACTGTTCCGCGAGCGCACCGGCTTGCTGCTCGACCCCTATTTTTCGGGCACCAAGCTGGCGTGGATCCTGGATGCGGTGCCCGGCGCCCGTGCGCGCGCCGAGCGCGGCGAACTGGCTTTCGGCACGGTCGATAGCTGGTTGATCTGGCGCCTGACCGGCGGTCGCGTGCACGCCACCGACGTCACCAACGCCTCGCGCACGCTGATGTTCGATATTCGCGCCAATCGCTGGGACGATGCCCTGCTGGACCACTTGCGTGTGCCGCGCGCGATGTTGCCGGCGGTGTTTGCCTCGGCGGCCGATTTCGGCCTGACCGAGCCGGACTGGCTCGGCGCGCCGGTGCGCATCGGCGGCGTCGCCGGGGACCAGCAGGCGGCCCTTTTCGGTCAGGCCTGCACGGCGCCGGGGATGGTGAAAAACACCTATGGCACCGGCTGTTTCATGCTGCTCCATACCGGCGAGCGCATGACGCCATCGTCCCACGGCCTGCTGACGACTGCCGCCGCCCAATGGGACGCAACCCCCGCCTATGCCCTGGAAGGCAGTATCTTCGTGGCCGGCGCGCTGGTGCAGTGGCTGCGCGACGGGCTGGGCATCATCCGCAGCTCGGGGGAAATCGAAGCCTTGGCCGCCTCGGTGCCCGACGCGGGCGGGGTTTTCCTGGTTCCGGCATTCGTGGGCCTGGGTTCGCCGTACTGGGATCCCGCCGCTCGCGGCGCCCTGTTCGGACTCACCCGCGGCGCGACCCGCGCGCACATTGCCCGCGCCGCGCTGGAGGCCATTGCGTTTCAGTCCGCCGAATTGCTCCAGGCCATGCAGGCGGATGCGGCCCAACCGATCGAGGCGCTGCGGGTCGACGGCGGCGCGACCGCCAACGCCCTGTTGATGCAGATCCAGGCCGACCTGCTGGGTGTGCCGGTGGTGCTGCCCCACATCCAGGAGACAACGGCCCTGGGCGCGGCCTATCTCGCTGGCCTCCAGGCCGGGGTGTGGGGTTCGATTGCCGACATCGGGGCCTATTGGCGCTCCGGGCGGGTGTTCGAGCCGGCCATCTCACGCGACGAGGCGGGTACGCGCATGGCGCGCTGGCGGGAGGCCGTCTCGCGCACACGGGGTTGGGAAACCGCGATGGGCGCGCCGTGAGATGGCGCCCTCCTCTCCGTCAAGTTGTCCTGATCGTCGATGCGAACACGCGACGATGCGTGCTGAAGCGATGCGATCCAACACCCAGGTGCAGGCATGGCTGTCACAAGGAATTTTCAGAATGAAGTGCGATACCCCAGACCTGACAGGGTATTGGGATCGGAAAGCCATACGATCATTTGACGGTGAGTGAGCGGAACGAGATTCATCACAGCCCGAACGCTGTTGATGCCCTTGCCGCTGTGGGGCAAGATGCTCGGCTGAAGGCTTTTCCACCTCGACGACGGAGAACGACGCATGGATCATGGTGAGGTCAACGTGCAACCGCCCCAGATCGGCACCAATACCCCGGCGGCCGAACAAGCCTACGCGGTGCATCGGGTCGACCTGCCCACCTATTGCCCGGTTCCCGGCAGCAGTTTGTGGAACGGCCATCCGCGAGTCTACATCCAGCTGGAAAACGCCGGCGACGAGGCGCGCTGTATCTATTGCGGGGCCCGCTTCCGGCTGGTCGACTGACGCGCCGGTCCGGCCTTGCGCATCGTCCATGTCAACCTGGCCCGGGGCTACCGCGGCGGGGAGCGCCAGACCGAGCTGCTGATCCGCACTTTGGCCGGGATGGACGTGCCCCAAGCAGTCTGGGGACGGACGGGCGAACCCTTGCTCGAACGCCTGCGCGATGTGCCGCGACTTGACCGCCTGGCGCTGAATTCACCCTACCTCGGCGCCTTGATGACCAGCCGCGCCGGGGACGTGCTCCATGCCCATGAGGCCAAGGCGGCGCATGTTGCCCATGCCGTGCATCGCCTGCGCGGCCGACCCTACCTCATCACCCGCCGCGTTCCCAACACACCCAAGACCGGCCGCTGGACCCGCATGGTGTACCGACACGCCGCGCGCGTGGTGGCGATTTCGACCGCTGTCTCCGACGCCTTGCGCGTTTGGGATACGCGCGTAATGCCGGTGCGCATTCTCGACGCAGCCAGCCTGCAAACACCCGATCCGCAGCGCCTCGCCGCCCTGCGCCTCGCCCACCCCGGCCCGTTGCGCATCGGCCAGGTCGGCGCGCTGGTCGATCACCACAA
>WOZT01000166.1 GCA_011620145.1 Gammaproteobacteria bacterium
TCGTTCTTGATCATGTCCACCACGTGCGGGCGCCCTTCGGTCACCTTGTTGACCTGCTGGCAGGCAATGCCCGCGGATTCCAAAACGGCCGCCGTGCCCCGGGTCGCCACGATGTCAAAGCCGCGCTCCAGCAGGGTGCGGGCCAGCGCCACGGCCGCCGGCTTGTCCGCGTCACGCACGCTGAGGAACACCCGCCCGCCCCGTTTCAGCACCACGCCCGCACCGAGCTGGGCCTTGGCGAACGCTTCCCCGAAGGAACGGCCCACGCCCATGACCTCTCCCGTCGACTTCATCTCCGGTCCCAGGATGGGATCCACGCCGGGGAACTTGATGAAAGGAAACACCGATTCCTTCACCGCAAAATAGGATTTCGGCGTCACGCTGCCGGTAATTCCTTGTTCCGCCAGGGAGCGGCCTGCCATGCAGCGCGCGGCGACCTTGGCCCACGGCACCCCCGTTGCCTTGGAAACGAAAGGCACGGTGCGCGAGGCGCGCGGATTGACTTCCAGCACGTAGACCTGGCCGTCCTTGATGGCGAACTGGGTGTTCATCAGCCCCACCACACCGAGCCCATGGGCCATGACGCGCACCTGTTCGCGCATCTGCGCCTGGAGATCCTCGCTGAGGCTGAAGGGTGGCAGGGAACAGGCGGAATCGCCGGAATGCACCCCGGCCTGCTCGATGTGCTCCATGATCCCGGCCACCAGCACCTGCTCACCGTCGCAGATCGCGTCCACGTCCACTTCCAGCGCATCGTCCAGAAAGCGATCCAGCAGCACCGGACAATCATGGGAGACCTGCACCGCCTGGGTCATGTAGCGTTCCAGGTCGCCCTCGTCATAGACGATCTCCATCGCCCGCCCGCCCAACACATAGGACGGTCGCACCAGCAGGGGAAAGCCGAGATCCTGTGCCAGGCGCAGCGCCTCGGCGGCGCTGCGGGCCGTGCGGTTGGGCGGCTGGTTCAGTTTCAACCGGTGCAGCAGCCCCTGAAAGCGTTCGCGATCCTCGGCCAGATCGATGGAATCGGGGCTGGTACCGATAATGGGTGCCCCGGCCGCCTCCAGGGCGCGCGCCAGCTTCAAGGGGGTTTGACCGCCGTACTGGACGATCACGCCCTTGGGGTTTTCCTTGGCGAGGATCTCCAGCACATCTTCCAGCGTCAGGGGCTCGAAATAGAGCCGATCAGAGGTGTCGTAGTCGGTGGACACCGTCTCCGGATTGCAGTTGACCATGATGGTCTCATAGCCATCCTCGCGCAGCGCAAGCGCCGCATGGACGCAGCAATAGTCGAATTCAATGCCCTGGCCGATGCGGTTGGGGCCGCCGCCCAGCACCATGATCTTCTCCCGCGTCGTGGGCGCCGCCTCGCATTCCTCATCGTAAGTGGAATAGAGGTAGGCCGTCGCCGACTCGAACTCGGCAGCGCAGGAATCGACGCGCTTGTAGACCGGACGGATGCCCCAGCCATGACGCAGGGCGCGGATCTCGCCCTCATCGGTGGCGAGCAGCGTGGCCAAACGGCGGTCGGAGAATCCCTTGCGCTTGAGCGCCCGCAACCAGGTGGCGTCCAGCTTTGCCAGGCCGCCCTCGCGCACCTGACCTTCCTCGCGCACCAGGTCCTCGATCTGCACCAGAAACCAGGGATCGATCGCCGTCAGATCGAACACCTGCTGACGATCCAGCCCGGCGCGGAAGGCATCCGCCACATACCACAGCCGCTCGCCACGGGGGGCGCTCAGTTCCTGGCGCAAGCGCGCCCAGGCCTCCTCGGTCTGGGGCGGCGGCATGCGCTCGGTGAGTCCGTCCACGCCGGTTTCCAATCCGCGCAGGGCTTTCTGCAGCGATTCCTGGAAATTGCGGCCAATGGCCATCACCTCGCCCACCGATTTCATCTGGGTGGTGAGGTGATCGTCCGCCTGGGGGAATTTCTCGAAGGTGAAACGCGGCACCTTGGTGACCACGTAGTCGATGGCCGGCTCGAAGGACGCCGGGGTCGCGCCGCCGGTGATGTCGTTCTTCAGCTCATCCAGGGTGTAGCCCACCGCCAGCTTGGCGGCCACCTTGGCGATGGGGAAGCCGGTGGCCTTGGAGGCCAGCGCCGAGGAGCGGGAGACCCGCGGGTTCATCTCGATCACCACCATGCGGCCATCCGCCGGATTGATGGCGAACTGGACATTGGAGCCCCCGGTGTCCACGCCGATCTTGCGCAGCACGGCGATGGAGGCATCGCGCATGCGCTGGTATTCCTTGTCGGTCAGGGTCTGCGCCGGGGCTACCGTAATGGAGTCGCCCGTATGCACGCCCATGGGATCCAGATTTTCGATGGAGCAGACGATGATGCAGTTGTCCGCCCGGTCCCGGACCACTTCCATCTCGAACTCTTTCCAGCCCAGGGCGGACTCCTCCAGCAGCACCTCGGTGGTGGGGGACAGATCCAGGCCATGCTCGACGATGGCGAGGAATTCCTCGCGGTTGTAGGCAATGCCGCCACCGGACCCGCCCATGGTGAAAGACGGGCGGATGATGGTGGGATAACCCACCTCGGGCTGCTGGGCCAGCGCTTCTTCCATGGAATGCACCACCACCGAATGCGGCGTGGCCAGGCCGATTTCCGTCATGGCGCGCCGGAACAGGTTGCGGTCTTCGGCCATGTGGATGGCCTCCTGGCTTGCGCCGATGAGCTGGACACCGAATTGCGCGAGGACGCCCTCGCGCACCAGGTCCAGCGCACAATTGAGCGCCACCTGGCCGCCCATGGTCGGCAGCACGGCATCGGGACGCTCCGCCTCGATGATGCGCGCCACCGTGGCCCAGTGGATGGGCTCGATGTAGACGGCGTCGGCCATCTCCGGATCGGTCATGATGGTCGCCGGATTGGAGTTGACCAGGATGACCCGGTAACCCTCCTCGCGCAGCGCCTTGCAGGCCTGGGCGCCGGAGTAGTCGAACTCGCAGGCCTGGCCGATGACGATGGGGCCGGCGCCCAGGATGAGGATGCTGGAAAGATCGGTACGTTTGGGCATGCGAAAACCTGTCAGTCAGGCGGATGGCGGTAAGGGGCTCAGGCCGCCCGCTGGCGCTCCATCATCTCGGTGAAACGGGCGAAAAGAGGCCGCAGGTCGTGGGGTCCCGGGCTGGCTTCCGGGTGGCCCTGGAAACCGAAGGCCGGCCGATCGGTGCGCATCACGCCCTGCAGCGTGCCGTCGAACAACGAGCGGTGGGTGGCGCGCAGCTGATCCGGCAGGCTGTCTTCATCCAGCGCAAAGCCGTGGTTCTGGCTGGTGATCAACACCCGGCGGCTGTCCAGGTCCATCACGGGATGATTGGCGCCGTGATGGCCAAATTTCATCTTGACCGTGCGCGCCCCGCTGGCCAGCCCCAGCAACTGATGGCCCAGGCAGATTCCGAACAAGGGGACACCGCGCTCCAGGAAAGTCCGGATCGCCGCGATGGCGTAGTCGCAGGGTTCCGGATCGCCCGGCCCATTGGACAGGAAGACCCCATCCGGCGCCATGGCCAGCACCTCGGCGGCGGTGGTGGTGGCCGGCACCACCGTGACCCGACACCCTGCGTCCACCAGCAAGCGCAGGATATTGCGCTTGATGCCGAAATCGTAGGCCACCACATGGAAGCGGCCCGATACCGGCGCCTCGCGGTCGGCATCGAACGACGCTGTCGGCTCTTCCCAGATGTAGGCAGCGGACGCACTGACCTCGCGGGCCAGATCCAGCCCCAACAAGCCGGGAAAGGCCAGCGCAGCTTCCCGTCCCAGCTCAGGGGCGCGCTGAGGATCGGCCTGTCCTGCCACGATTGCCCCCCGCAAGGCGCCTTTCTGGCGCAACAGCCGGGTGAGGCGGCGCGTGTCGACCTCGGCAATGGCAACGATGCCCTGGGCCTGGAGATACGTTTCCAGGCTTTGCTCGGCCCGCCAGTTGCTGACCACCTGGGATGCGTCCCGGATGATCAGGCCGGCAACCTTCACGCCATCGGACTCGGCATCGGCCGCATTCACGCCGACGTTGCCGATGTGGGGATAGGTCAGCGTCACCAGTTGGCGATGATAGGAGGGATCGGTCAGCACTTCCTGATAGCCGGTCATGGCGGTGTTGAACACCACCTCCCCGGCGCTTACGCCGGCAACCCCCAGGGAACGGCCGGAAAACACGCTGCCATCTTCAAGAACGAGCAGGGCGGGTACAGACAAGGGGCCACCTCCGGCACGGGCGTGCGAAAACGGAACGGGATTTGCGTCCCGCCCGGAAAATCCATTGCATCCGAAACAGCGATCACGCCCCCGGGAAGAGACGCTGACTCAACGGCCACCCCGAGGCCGGAGTGCCGAGGCAAATGCCCAGCGAGTGCATTCAAACCGCTCTGATTTTAAGGGTCTCGGCCCTGGATGTCCATGCGAGGGTCATCACAGACCCAACACATCCGCCATGTCATAGAGCCCCGGCGGGCGCCCGGCCAGCCACGCAGCGGCGCGCAGGGCGCCTTGCGCGAAGTTTTCCCGGCTGGTCGCGCGGTGGGTGATTTCCAGCCGTTCACCCTCACCGGCAAACAGCACCGTGTGGTCGCCGACGATGTCACCCGCGCGAATGGTCTCGAAACCGATCGTGCGCCGATCACGCGCACCGGTCTGACCTTCACGGCCATACACCGCGCAGGTTTTCAGGTCGCGTCCCAGGGTGCTGGCGATCACCTCGCCCATGCGCAGCGCAGTACCCGAGGGGGCATCGACCTTGTGGCGGTGGTGGGCTTCGATGATCTCGATGTCCACCGTATCGCCCAACACCCGCGCCGCCATTTCCAGCAGCTTGAGGGTCAGATTGACCCCGACGCTCATGTTGGGGGAGAGCACGATCGGAATGTCGCGCGCCGCGGCCGCCACGGTGGCCCGCTGGGCGGCATCCAGCCCGGTGGTCCCGATCACCATGGCCTTGCCATGCTGGCGGCAGAGTGCCAGATGGGCCAGGGTGGGCTCGGGTCGGGTGAACTCGATCAGCACCGCGAAACGCTGAAGCTGGGCAGCCAGGTCATCGACCAGCGGCAAGCCCAGCGGTCCGAATCCAGCCAGAATGCCGGCGTCCTGACTCAAGGCAGGATGCGCCGGGGCTTCCAGCGCCACGGTGATGGCCAGATCGCTGCGTCCCTGGGCCGCTGCCATCAACGCCCGTCCCATCCGGCCCGCGGCCCCTGCAATCGCCACCTGCGCCATTTGCCGCTCCATGCTCCCCGGCCGGGAGTTCAAGACGTGAATCGATCAAAGAAGCCTTTCACCCCATCCAGCCAGCCGCTGGTAGTCGGGCTGTGGCGGCGTTCACCCGCGCCGATCAGGGTCGCGAAGCGTTCCAGCAGCTCGCGTTGCTCCGCCGTCAGGTTGACCGGCGTCTCCACCTGCACACGGCACAAGAGATCGCCGGTCTCGGCGCCGCGCAGGCCCGGCATGCCCTTGCCGCGCAAGCGGAATACCTTGCCGGTCTGGGTGCCCGCGGGGACCTTCAGATTGACCTGGCCATCCAGCGTGGGCACCTCGATTTCCCCGCCCAGCGCAACGGTGGTGAAGCTCACCGGCATCTCGCACAAGAGATCCTTGCCTTCACGATGGAAAATCGCATGGTCGCGCACCTGGATCTGGACATACAGATCCCCAGCCGGACCGCCACCCTGACCCGGCTCGCCTTCGCTGCCCAGACGGATGCGATCGCCGGTATCGACCCCCGGCGGAATCTTCACCGACAGGGTCTTGTCCTGCCGGATGCGCCCGGCGCCACTGCATGCCTTGCACGGGGATTCGACAACGGTGCCGCGACCACGGCAACGCGGGCAGGCCTGTTGCAGGGAGAAAAAACCCTGCTGCACCCGCACCTGCCCCTGTCCCGCGCAGGTGGAGCAGGTTATGGGCTGGGTGCCGGGTTCGGCGCCATTGCCGCCGCAGGCGGTACAGGTCTCATGCCCCGGCACCTCGATTTCGACCGTGGTACCGCGCGCAGCCTCTTCCAGATCAATCTCCACCACGGTGCGCAAATCGGCGCCGCGATAGCTGCCGCCCGATCGCCCACCCCGGCGACCGCCACCGAAGACCTCGCTGAACACGTTACCGAAGATGTCCCCGAAGGCCTCGGCAAAATCGCCCTGCCCGAAGCCGCCCCCAGCGCCGCCGCCCGGCCCATTCACGCCGGCATGACCGAAGCGGTCATACAGGGCGCGCTTTTCCGGATTGGAAAGGACTTCCCAGGCTTCGGCGATTTCCTTGAAGCGTTCCTCGGCTGCCTTGTCGCCGGGGTTGCGGTCGGGATGGTATTTCATGGCCAGACGCCGGTAGGCCTTCTTCAGCTCGGCCTCATCGGCGTCCCGCGCCACCCCCAGAGTCTCGTAATAATCCGCTTTCGCCATGCTTGCGCCTTCGTGCATCAATCGGCAGTGCGCGCCGCCCTGCCCGGTCTCAATTCGCCAACGCGCCCGGGGACGATCGGTGTCGCCCCCGGGCGCATTGCCGTCGCATCAAGCGGACTTGTCGTCCTTCACCTCGTGAAACTCGGCATCCACCACATCGGCATCACCTGTGGCGGCGCTCGCTCCTTCGGTCCGCGCCTGATCCGCCGCTGCAGCCCGCTGCGCCAAAGTCGCGGAAACTTCCGCCAGCGCCTGGGTGGACTGCTCAATCAGCGCCTTGTCCTCACCCTGAATGGCCTCACGCACGGCCGTCAAAGCCGCCTCGATCCGGCCTTTCTCCTCGGCTTCCACCTGGTCGCCCAGATCGCGCAGGGATTTTTCCACCCCATAGGCCAGGCTGTCGGCCTGGTTGCGCGCCGTGACCAGCTCATGGAACTTGCGATCCTCCTCGGCGTGGGCTTCGGCATCCTTCACCATGCGCTGAATCTCTTCCTCGGTCAGTCCGGAGCTGGCCTTGATGGTGATGTTGGCTTCCTTGCCGGTGTTCTTGTCCTTGGCCGAGACATGCAGGATGCCGTTGGCGTCGATGTCGAAAGTGACCTCGATCTGCGGCATGCCGCGCGGCGCCGGCGCAATGCCTTCCAGGTTGAACTGGCCCAGTGACTTGTTCTGGCGCGCCATTTCGCGCTCGCCCTGCAGCACATGGATGGTCACTGCGGACTGGTTATCCTCGGCGGTGGAAAACACTTGCGACGCCTTGGTGGGAATCGTGGTGTTGCGCTTGATCAGCGAGGTCATCACCCCACCCATGGTCTCGATGCCCAGGGTGAGCGGCGTCACGTCCAGCAACAACACATCGCGCACATCACCGGCCAGCACGCCGGCCTGGATGGCGGCACCGATGGCCACTGCCTCGTCGGGATTCACGTCCCGGCGCGGTTCCTTGCCGAAGAAGCTCTTGACCGCATCCTGCACCCGCGGCATGCGTGTCTGGCCGCCCACCAGGATGATCTCGTTGATGTCGGCAGCTTTCAGACCCGCATCTTTCAGCGCCAAACGGCACGGCTCGATGGTGCGCTCGATGAGATCTTCCACCAGGGCTTCGAGCTTGGCGCGCGTCAGCTTCAGATTGAGATGCTTGGGACCGCTGGCGTCCGCCGTGACATAGGGCAGGTTGAGCTCGGTCTGCTGGCCCGAGGACAGCTCGATCTTGGCCTTCTCCGCCGCCTCTTTCAGGCGTTGCATGGCCAGGGGATCCTTGCGCAGATCCATGCCGTTTTCTTTCTGGAACTCGCCGGCCAGGTAATCGATGATGCGCAGGTCGAAATCCTC
>WOZT01000073.1 GCA_011620145.1 Gammaproteobacteria bacterium
TTGGCCCCTTATAGCGAGAGCGATGCCGCGCTGACAAGCCTGCGGCGGTGACAACGGCGCAACTCAACGCTGGATTTCTCGCACGCAGCCGTTTTTGCCTGTACTGCACGGTCCAGCGATTTTGCCCTGGGGCTGGACCCTGCAAGCTGTGACGGGGTAACCTGCCACGGTCGGCTTGCGGCACGCCAAGTGCCCGCAAGTTTCGACCGCCGCGTTCGATGCACATGCTTTTCCACCTCGATTGCCCATACCTTGGCCCCGTTCCTGCAATAGGGACTGCCGCTTGCGGAGCCCTCCTCGCTGCATCCGGACAGGGTATCGGCGTCTGATCTGATTTGCTGCAGGTCGATGTCCGGGATCATCCGGCCGACCCCGACCGCAAAGGAATTGAGTCCATGAACACGACGATGGAAGTGTGGCCCGGTAAGCCCTATCCCCTGGGCGCGACCTGGGACGGCCAGGGGGTCAATTTCAGCTTGTTCTCCGAAAATGCGACGCGCGTCGATCTGTGCCTGTTCGATGGCCAGACCGGCCGCCAGAGTGCCTGCATCACGCTGAGCGAACACACCGATCAGTGCTGGCACTGTTATCTCCCCGCAGTGCGGCCGGGCCAAAGTTATGGCTATCGCGTCCACGGGCCCTACGAGCCGGCGCAAGGCCACCGCTTCAATCCCCACAAACTGTTGATTGACCCTTATGCGAAACAGATTGCGGGGCAGATGGTCTGGCACGACCATCATTTCGGCTACACCATCGGTCATCCCGATGCGGATCTCTCGTTCGATGCCCGCGACGGTCGGGCGGGGACGCCGCTGTGTCAGGTGGCGGATCCCGCCTTTGTGTGGGGCGAGGATCGCCGGCCCAATGTCCCCTGGGACCAGACCGTGGTTTATGAGATGCATGTGAAGGGATTCACGCAGAACCACCCCGGTGTGCCGGAGCATCTGCGGGGCACCTATGCCGGCCTGTCCACCGCGCCCGTCATCGAATACCTCCAGCGGCTGGGGGTGACCAGCGTCGAACTGATGCCGATCCATGAATTCCTGGATGACCGTCATCTGCTGGAGCAGGGACTGAAGAATTACTGGGGCTACAACACCATTGGTTTCTTCGCCCCCACCGTGCGCTACAGCGCCACCGGTCAGCTCTCCGAATTCAAGACCATGGTCAAGACCTTCCACAGCGCCGGCATCGAGGTGATTCTGGACGTGGTCTACAACCACACGGCAGAGGGCAATGAGCGCGGACCGACACTGTCCTTTCGCGGTATCGACAACGCCGCCTACTACCGCCTCAGCCCCAAGGATCCGCGTTACTACCAGGATTTCACCGGTTGCGGCAACACCCTGAACATGCTTCATCCGCGGGTGTTGCAGCTGATCATGGACAGCCTGCGCTACTGGGTGACCGAGATGCATGTGGATGGCTTCCGCTTTGATCTGGCCGCCGCCCTGGCGCGTGAATTATTTGAAGTGGATCGTTTGTCGGCGTTTTTTGAAATCATCGGTCAGGATCCCATCCTCTCCCAGGTGAAACTGATCGCCGAGCCCTGGGACGTCGGAGAGGGCGGCTATCAGGTGGGCAACTTCCCGGTGGGGTGGACCGAATGGAACGCCGAATACCGCGACGTGGTGCGGGCCTACTGGAAGGGCGATGGCGGACGCACGGGTCATCTGGCCTATCGGCTGACCGGTTCTTCCGATCTTTATGAAAGCTCGGGCCGGCGGCCCTACGCCAGCATCAACTTCATCACGGCCCATGATGGCTTCACCCTGGAGGATCTGGTCAGCTACAACGACAAGCACAATGAAGCCAACGGCGAGGACAATCGGGATGGGCACAATCACAACCTGAGCTGGAACTGTGGCGTCGAGGGTCCCACGGATGATCCGCAGATCCTGACGCTGCGGCGGCGCCAGAAACGCAATCTCCTGGCCAGCCTGATCCTCTCCCAGGGCGTGCCCATGCTGCTGGCGGGGGATGAAATTGGACGCACGCAGCAAGGCAGCAACAACGCCTATTGCCAGGACAATCCCGTCAGCTGGGTGGATTGGGAGGTCGGTGAGGAACGCCGTCGGCTGTTCCACTATGTGCGCCGGCTGATTGCCTTGCGGCGCGAGCATCCGGTCTTCCGGCGCAAGCACTTCTTCCAAGGCCGCAATATTGCCAGTGCGGATGTCAAGGACATCATGTGGCTCAATCCTGACGGCCGCGAAATGACGGACGATGACTGGGAAGAACATCATCGCCGTTCGCTGGCTGTGTTCCTGGGTGGGGAGGTGCTCGGGGAGGTCGATGCGCATGGCAAGCCGCTGCGCGATCACAATTTCCTGTGGCTGCTCAATGCCGATCCCGAGCCGATGGTATTCACCCTGTTGCGACTCAAGGGCCGTACCCGCTGGCAAGTGATTCTCGACACCGCAGCGGAGGATGGCGTGGGTCGTTCCGGCAGTTTGCGCGGTGGCGGCCGCTTGACCCTGGGGCCGCGCTGCATGGTGCTGCTGCAGGAGCATTCCGCCCATCAGGAGGGCGAGGATGAAAAATTTTTATTCCCCTGAGCACGAGATGCCGTTCGGTCCGCAGCGACTGGCCGATGGACGGATTCGCTTCCGTTTGTGGGCGCCGGGACAGGACGCGCCGAAGCTGCAGTTGTTCGATGGCCTCACCGACCACCTGTTGCCGATGCAGGCCTGTGGCGGGGGATGGTTCGATGTCGTCACGGATCGGGCGCGAACCGGCCAGCATTATTGCTTCCGGCTGGATAGCGGCCTGGCGGTGCCCGATCCGGCCTCCCGCTTCCAGCCCCGGGATGTCCACGGACCGAGCGAGCTGATCGACCCGGCGGCCTACCGCTGGCAGCACGACCACTGGCGCGGGCGACCGTGGGGGGAAGCCGTCATCTATGAGTTGCATGTGGGCAGCTTCAGTCCCGAGGGAAACTACCAGGGCGTCATCGACCGGCTCGATTATCTGGCCGAACTGGGCGTGACCGCGCTGGAACTGATGCCGCTGGCGGATTTCCCGGGGCAGCGCAACTGGGGCTACGACGGCGTGCTGCCTTTCGCGCCCGACAGCGTCTATGGCCGGCCCGAGGACCTGAAGCGGCTGATCGATGCGGCGCATGGGCGCGGTCTGATGGTGCTGCTGGACGTGGTCTACAACCACTTCGGGCCGGATGGCAACTACCTCGGCGCTTATGCCCCCTCTTTCTTTACCGCCCGCCACAACACGCCGTGGGGGGATGCCATCAATTTCGACGATGACGACAGCGCCATCGTGCGCGCCTACTTCATCCACAACGCCCTCTACTGGCTGGAGGAATATCGCTTTGACGGCCTGCGTCTGGACGCCGTGCATGCCATTCGCGATGATTCCGAGCCCCATATCCTCGAAGCGCTGGCCCAAGCCGTGCACGGCCGCTTTGGGCGCACGCGCGAGACGCACCTGATTCTGGAAAACGAGGCCAATCAGGCGCGCTTTCTGGCCCGCGACAGCACCGGCCGGCCCCATTTCCACACGGCCCAGTGGAACGACGACTTCCATCATGCCGCCCATGTGCTGGCCACTGGCGAGGAGGTCGGCTACTACCGCGATTTCGCCGCACAGCCCTTGCAGCAGCTCGCCCGCTGCTTGACGGAGGGCTTCGCCTATCAGGACGATCCCTCGTCTTTCCGCAACGGTGAGCGCCGCGGTGAACCCAGCGCGCACCTGCCCCCCACGGCTTTCGTGAATTTTCTGCAGAACCACGACCAGATTGGCAACCGCGCCCTGGGAGAGCGGCTGACCCAGTTGGCCCCCGCGCCGCGGCTGCGTGCGCTTACCGAAATCCTGCTCTTGGCGCCCAGCCCGCCCTTGCTGTTCATGGGCCAGGAATGGGGCAGCCAGCGACCCTTCCTGTTTTTCTGCGATTTTGCCGGCGAACTGGGGGCGGCAGTGCGTGACGGGCGACGCAAGGAATTCGCCGCTTTCCCGGCCTTCGCCGACGCCGAGGTGCGTGCGCGCATCCCGGACCCGACCAGTCCGGAGACCTTTGCGGCCAGCCGTCTGGATTGGGCGGAAAGCCATCATGCCGAAAATCAGCAATGGCTGGCGCTGCATCGGCAACTGCTGGCGCTGCGCGCGCGCCATATCGCCCCGTTACTGGCGCTTGATGGGCCGCCAAGCGCGGAGGCCCAGATCAGTGGTTCCTTGCTGCGCGCGTGCTGGCGCTGGCCAGGCGCGGTGACACTGACGCTGGCGGCCAACCTGGGCGACAACCCGGCTGCTTTCCCGGCGATGACGATTGACGACCCGGTGATTTATCACAGTGCCGCTGTCGATGACGCGAGCGATAGGCTACCCCCCTGGAGCGTGATTTGGTGGTGCACCGGGGCGGAGCGCTGACCGATGCATCCTCTCTATCGACCGACAGCGACGTATCGTTTGCAGTTGCACGCCGGATTCACCTTCGCCGATGCCGCTGCCCAGGTTCCTTACCTCGCGGCCCTGGGTATTTCCCATGTCTACCTCTCCCCCGTGTTGCGGGCACGCCCGGGAAGCACCCACGGCTACGATGTGGTGGACCATGGACAGATCAATCCGGAGCTGGGCGGCATGGCCGGATTCGAGGCGCTGGTCAGCACCCTTCAGGCCCATGGCATGGGTCAGATCTGGGACATCGTGCCCAACCACATGGGGGTGATGGGGGATGACAATCCCTGGTGGTTGTCGGTGCTGGAAAATGGTCCGGCCTCGCCCTGGGCCGATTTTTTCGACATCGACTGGCACCCCCTCAAGCGCGAACTTCACGGCAAGGTACTGATTCCGATTCTGGGTGGTCCCTATGGCGAAATCCTGGCCCGGGGCGAGCTGGTGCTGCGTTTCGATGCCGTCGCCGGCAGTTTTTCAGTGCATTATTTCGAGCACCGCTTCCCGCTGGATCCGTCCACCTATCCGCGGATCCTGGGTCTGGATCTCGACGCCTTGCGCCAGCGATTGGGCGCCAATCATCCGGATCTGCTGGAACTGGAAAGCCTGATCACGGCCTTCGGGCATCTGCCGGCCCGTTCGCGGATGGAGCCCGAGGCGATTCGCGAACGGGAACGCGACAAGGAAATCCACAAGCGCGCCTTGGCCGCACTGGTCGCCCGCAACCCCGCCATCGCGGGTCATATCGCTCATCAAGGCGCGACGGTGAACGCCCGTTGCGCCGAACTGGCCGCGCCCGATGGTCTGCATGAGCTGCTGGAACAACAACCCTGGCGGCTGGCGTTCTGGCGCGTGGCCGTGGATGAGATCAATTACCGGCGGTTTTTCGACATCAACGAACTGGCAGGCTTGCGCGTGGAGCGGATGGAGGTGTTCGAAGCCACCCACGCCCTGGTGCTGGAGCAGGTGCGGCTGGGCCGGGTCCACGGCCTGCGCATCGATCATCCGGATGGCCTGTATGATCCGGCCGCCTATTTCGCCCAGCTGGCGGCGGCTGGTGCCATGGCGCTGGGACAGCCGGAAAGCTCGGAGCCCGCGGTCTACACGGTGGTGGAGAAGATTCTCGCCGACCATGAATCCCTGCGCACCGCGTGGCCCGTGCATGGCACCACGGGCTATGAATTCATTCGCCTGATGAATGGCTTGCAGGTGGATGGCGGCGGCCTTGCGAGCCTGCACCAGTGCTTTGCCGATTTCAGCAGCCGCACCGAGTCCATGGGCGAGGCGGTCTATTTCGCCAAGCGCACCCTCATGCGCAATACCCTCGCCAGCGAACTCAATGTCCTGGCCAACCGGCTCGCCCGGCTGGCCGAGGTGGATCCTTTCACCCGCGACTTCACCGTGAACGCCTTGCGCGGCGCCTTGGCCGAGGTGGTGGCGGCTTTTCCGGTCTACCGGACCTATGTGGATGCCCAGGGCGCGACCGAAGACGATCGCCGCGATCTGGACTGGGCAGTGGCTCAGGCCAAGAAACGCCGGGCACGCGAGGAAACCACCATCTACGATTTCATCCATCGGGTGCTGCGTCTGGATGTTCCCGAGGACATGCCGCCGCTGCAACGGCTGGTGGTCCAGGATTTCGCGATGCGTTTTGCCCAGTACACCGGGCCGGTCACTGCCAAGTCGGTGGAGGACACGCTGTTCTATCGGGTCTTCCCGCTGGCGTCCTTGAATGAAGTGGGCAGCAACCCGGCGCGCGCTGAAATCAGCGTGGCCGCTTTCCATCATCACAACCAGCGTCGCGCGCAAAGTTTTCCCTACCAGATGCTGGCGGGCACCACCCACGACACCAAGCGCAGCGAGGATGTCCGGGCGCGGCTGAACGTGTTGTCCGAATGTCCCCAGGCGTTTTCCGAAAGTCTGCAGCGCTGGGCGCGCATGAACCGGCGCTATCTGACCGAGGTGGATGGCGCGCGCATGCCCAGCGCTCACCATGAATATCTGCTCTACCAGACCCTGGTCGGCACCTGGCCCGGCGATGCCAAGGCGGCGCGGGAGCCGGATTATGCCGATCGCATGGCGGCCTACCTGCAAAAGGCCGCGCGCGAAGGCAAGGAGCAAAGCTCCTGGTTTTCACCTGATCCGACCTATGAAGCGGCGCTGGAGCGCTTCGTAAGGGGGATTCTGGAATCCGGCGCCAACAATCCGTTCCCGGAGGATCTCGCCCGCTTCGTCGCGCCCCTGATCCCATTCGGACAATGGAACAGCCTGTCCCAGAGCGCGCTCCAGTTGACCGTGCCCGGTATGCCCGACATCTATCAGGGCACCGAGCTGGAGACCTTGACCCTGGTGGACCCGGACAATCGCCGCCCGGTGGATTACGAAAAACGTCAGCAGGCCTTGGCGCGGCTGCAGGCTATCGCCGATCTGCGAGAACGCTGGGCGGCGGTCGCGGCGGATCATGCCGGCGATTCGCTGAAGCTGCATTTGATCCAGACGGTGTTGAACCTGCGCCGCCAGGATCCGGAACTGTTTCAGCGGGGCAGCTATCTGCCGCTCACGGTGATGGGGCCAGCAGCGGACCACGTGTGCGCCTTCGCCCGGCTCTGGGAGGGCCGCGCCGTGGTGGTGCTGGCGCCGCGCCTGCTCCATACCTTGTGCGCAGGGGATGCGACGCGCCTGACCAGTGCGCTGTGGGCAGGCACGCAACTGCAGACGGAAGCTGCCTTGCCTGCCGGTCCCTGGCGCGATCTGCTGACGGGCGAGTTATGGCCTGCTCTTGCGGAAGGGGATCTCGCCGGCGTATTCACCCAGGCACCCTTGGCCCTGTTGGTCAGCGGCGGGTGAACTGTCTTTTTAAACACCCAGGGTGACGCTGCCTGCCACCGCCAGCCTCTGCAGGATGCTGATTGCACCGGGGAAGATCGTCGCGGGTGATTCGGTCTGGAACGCAGACCGGTGCCGTATCCGCAGCTGGCTCTGCGTTGTCATGCACGCCCTGCTTCGCCAACAACCATCGGTCGCACCCGTGGTCAATCAGCTCACATGAACGTCTTCCATGGGGCATTTCCGCTTGCTGGGGAACCCTGGGCGATGATCGCGTTCCAAACTTTGGCAGGCATTGCGCCAACCCTTCACCAGGGATTCCGCCGGGATCAATGTGATGTTTTCAGCGAAGGCGCATGATCAAGCCTGATGCGTCGGATTCATCATTTATTTTCCAGTTCAGCCCAGC
>WOZT01000132.1:0-6382 GCA_011620145.1 Gammaproteobacteria bacterium
GCGCTGAGGCTGGCGGCGATGTCGCCATGGATGTCGCTGCCCGCAGGCCCCAGGCCCGCGGCCCAGTTCACCGACACGGCGAGCGTGGCGTAGGCCAGCCCCAGTTCTCGCGCCAGCGCGGCCTCGGGCATGGCGGTCATGCCCACCATGGTGCAGCCCTCGGCGCGCAGCTTGCGGATTTCCGCGGCCGTTTCCAGCCGCGGTCCCTGCATCACGGCGTAGATTCCATTGGGCATGACCGCCACCTGCGCCCGCGCCGCCGCCGCGATGAGCGCGGCGCGCAGCGCGCCATCGTAGGGTTCGGTGCAATCGGCATGCAGCACCCGCCCTTCCTCGGAGAAGGTGTGAGCACGTCCCCAGGTGTAATCGATGATCTGATCGGGAACCGCCAGGGCCGCCGGTCCCAGCTCGGCGTGAATGCCACCCACGGCCGCGACAGCGATCACCCGACGGATGCCCAACTGATGCAGCGCCCAGATATTGGCGCGGTAATTCACCAAATGAGGGGGATAGCGGTGATCCTGCCCATGGCGGGCCAGAAACACCACGGGCCGGCCGGCATAAAGCCCCAGATGGAGCGGCGAGGAGGGCGGCCCATAGGGCGTCTCCACCGTGCGATCCTCAACGAGCGTGAGCCCCTCCAGTTGGGTGAGCCCGGTGCCGCCGATGACGGCGGTGGTGATCTCGGTTGGCATCGTTCTCCCATTCATGTCCCGCGCACCGCATAAATGCCCGGCACATTGCGCCAATAGCCCTTGTAGTCCATCCCGGCGCCGAAGACGTAGCGGTCCGGCACCTCCAGCCCGACGTAATCCGCCCGCGTGTCCAATCGGTTGCGGTCGTGGCATTTCTGGGTCAGCACGGCGGTACGCAGCTCGACAGCGCCCTGCCCCGCGCACCAGGTCTGCAAGGCATGCAGGGTGACGCCTTCGTCCAGAATGTCATCCACCAACAGCACCACCCGCCCCATCAATGACACGCGCGGCTCATGGATCCAGCGCAAGGCTGCGCCCTGGATTTCGCCGTCGTAACGGGTGGCATGGAGGTAATCCAGTTCCAGCGGGAACGCGAGGTGCTGCAGCAACAAGGCCGTCGGCAGCAAGGCGCCGGTCATGACGCACAGCACCAGCGGATTGCGCCCGGCCAGATCGGCCGTGATGGCCTGCGCCATCCGAGCAACCGCCGCCGCCACCGCCTCCGCCGGATACAGGCAATCGGCCTCGGCCCACACCCGCTCGACTTCTTGCAGCCGATCCTCACGCATTCCGCTCATCCCCTTCGGTTTCTTCCCAGGCCCGGCGGGCCAGTGCCCGCGCCCGTTCGGCGCGCTGCGGTTCAATCACGGGCTCGCCGCGGCCCTGCAAGCCGGCATGACGCCCGTCGAATCCTGCCGGGCGTTCCCAGTGCAACTGATCCAGCAAACGCCCCACCGCAGCGCGATCGTTGCAGGCCAGAAGCAGGTCGCAGCCCGCCGCGAGCGCCGCCTCGGCCCGCGCCAGTTCATCGCCGATGACGACGGCTCCGGCCATGTCCAGATCATCGCTCACCACGGCCCCGGTAAAGCCCAATCGCCCGCGCAAGACCTCCCCGATCCAGCGCCGGGAGAAACTCGCCGGCTGCTCGCAACAGGCGGGATACACCACATGGGCGGTCATCACCGCCGCAAGATCCGGCGCCAGCGCCGCAAACGGCTGCAGGTCCCGCGCCTCGATCTCGGCCAGGGGACGCGCGTCGCGCGGCAGTTCGAGGTGGGAATCCCCCCGCACCGAGCCATGTCCCGGGAAATGCTTGCCCGTCGCCCCCATGCCGGCATCCCGCATGCCCGCGATGTAGGCCCGGCCCAAGGTCGCCACCCCGGCGGGATCGGCATGGAAGGCGCGCGCGCCGATGATTTCGGTATTGCCCGCCAGGTCCAGCACCGGGGCGAAACTGGCGTCCACATCCAGCGCCCGCAACTCCACTGCCATCAGCCAGCCCAGCTCATGCGCCGCCGTTCGCGCCTCTTGGGGATCGCGGGAGAACAGCGAGCCGAGCCAGCCCAGCGGCGGCAGGCGGGTGAAGCCCTCGCGCAAGCGCTGCACCCGGCCCCCTTCCTGATCCACGGTCACCAGCAAGGGAGTGCGTCGCGCCCGCAGCGCGCCGATCAAGGCGCGCAACTGGGTCGGCGTTTCGTAGTTGCGCTCGAACAAGATCACCCCGCCGATCAAGGGGTGGGCCAGCAGCTCGATTTCCTCGGGCGTGAGCGCGGGGCCATCCAGGCCAATCAGCAAGGGTCCGGGTCGCTGGACCGTCATCGAGCCTCCTCCGTGATCCATACCGGCATGCCGGGCTGGCAATGATCGAACAATTCGATGACATCCGCGTTATGCATGCGCACGCAGCCCTTGGAGCCGGGGATGCCGAGCGGCGTCTCATCCGGCGTGCCGTGGATGTAGATGTAGCGGCGCTGGGTATCCACCGGTCCCAGCCGGTTATGGCCGACTTCGTTGCCGCACAGCCACAGGATGCGGGTCAGGATCCAGTCCCGCTCGGGATGACAGGCGCCCAGCGCCGGGGTATAGCGCTCGCCGGTCCAGCGCCGCCCGACGAACACCGCGCCAACAGGGGCGTCCCGCCCGATCAGCGCGCGGATGCGATGCCAGCCCCGTGGCGTCTGGTAACTGCCCATGACTTCCCCGGCGCCACGCCCGGCGGTGGACACGGACCAGCGCCGCAGACAACGTTCCCCCGCCATCAGGGAGAGCGTCTGATCGGCCAGGGCGATGTGGATCCAGGATGGCGGGAAAGGCGTCATGCCCGCTCCGCCTCGGTCCATTCCCGATAGGGATGGTGGACCAGGGCGATGTTCAGGAAACGGGGTTCGGCGCTGAGCTCGCGGCCGACCCAGGGCGGCCGCGCGAAGACGGCGGTTGGATCGTCCAGCTCGATCTCCGCGACCACCAGCCCGGCGTTGGCACCGAGGAATTCATCCACCTCCCACAGCCACCCGCCATAAGGCACATGATGGCGGCGCTTTTCCACCACCGGCCCCACGGCAAG
The DNA here is from genome assembly GCA_011620145.1 of Gammaproteobacteria bacterium. Classification (GTDB taxonomy): domain Bacteria; phylum Pseudomonadota; class Gammaproteobacteria; order UBA5335; family UBA5335; genus Macondimonas. The sequence continues at coordinate 3,040 of WOZT01000132.1, forward strand.
GCGCTCCAGCATTTCCCGGGCATCGGCCAGCGGAATGGGGTATTCGAATTCGTGGCGCACGATGTCCCGCGTGGCGCCCTTGATGTTGAGCCAGGCGCTGTCCCCGGCGATGCGCACCCGGGTGATGCCGCCGCCCTCCAGATTGAGGTAGCCCTGCACCAGCGCCTGGCTGTCACGCACCGCGGCGCGCCAGTCCGCGCTGATCACCTGAAACTTGCGTTCGATCTCAAGCGCCATGGCGTCCCCCCCGTTCGAACAGCGCAACCGATTCCACATGGCCGGTGTGGGGGAACATGTCCATCACCCCCGCCGCCGTCAGTTCCAGGCCATGCACATGCACCAGATCCGCCGCATCGCGCGCGAGAGTGGCCGGATGACAGGACACATAGACCACCCGCCGCGCACCGGTGGCCGCCACGGCGCCCAGCACCTCCCGCGCGCCCGAACGGGGCGGATCGAGCAGGACGCCGTCGAAGCCTTCCCGGCCCCAGGGCGGCGGATCGAGGGCGGCAGGGTCGTAGAGATTGGCCGTCAGGAAACGGGCCTGGGGCAACGCGTGGCGCTCGGCGTTGGCGCGCGCCCGCGCCACCAGATCGGCGTCGCCCTCCACGCCCACCACCTCCCGCGCGCGCCGCGCCATGGGCAGGGTGAAATTGCCCAGTCCGCAGAACAGGTCCAGCAAACGGTCCGCCGGATCCGGATCCAGCAAGGCCATCGCCTGAGCCACCATCAGCCGGTTCATCGCCTCGTTCACCTGGGTGAAATCATGCGGCCGGAAGCCCATCTCGATGCCATCCTCCGGCAGCCGGTAGGCCAGGGTCTGATCCGGAGCCCAGGCGCCGGGGATGGGTGCCGCGCTGTCCGGCCCCTTGGCTTGCAACCAGAACTGGATGTGGTGCGCCATGCCGAAGCTACGCAAACGCTCCAGATCCGCCGCCGTGGGCTCGTCCATCACCCGCAACACCAGCACGGTGAGCGCATCGGTGACCGCCACCTCGATCTGGGGCAGGCTGTCGACGATGCTGAGGCCGGCAATCAACTCGGCCAGCAGGCCCAGGCGCGCGCCCACCCGTTCGTCCAGCACCTCGCAGCGCTCCGTCTCGGCAATGAATGCCGAGCGCCGCTCGCGGAAACCCACCAGCACCCGCTCCTTGGCGCGCACCCGGCGCACCGCGAGCCGGGCCTTGCGACGATAGCCCCACACCGGCCCGGTCAAGGGCGGCAACACCCGCTCGGGCTGCACCCGCCCGATGTGCTTGAGGTTGTCCAGCAGCACCTGCTGCTTGGCGAGGATCTGGGCCTGCGGGTCCATGTGCTGCAGGCTGCAGCCGCCACAACGCGCATAGGCCGCGCAGCGGGGGATGACCCGGTCCGGGCTCGCGCTCAGGATCTCGCTGACCTCGCCCTCGTCATAGCCCCGGGTGCGGCGGTTGGCCAGCACACGGACCGTTTCGCCGCGCAGCGCGCCGTGGATGAAGATCCGCTTGCCATCCAGTTGGCCAATGCCGCGACCGTCATGGGCCATGGCAGTGACCTCCACCGGGCCGCATGCCACCGGGGCCATGCGCACGACCGCCCGACGCCCGCCCACGCGCGCTGCCTCAGCCAGCCCAGGCGGCGGCGAAGGCCTGCAGATGGGGACGGCCATCCTCCACCAGCAGACTGCGCACCCGCGCCTGCTCGGTCGCATAGCTTTCCGCATCCAGTTGACCGCGCATCAGCTGAAAGCGGAGATAGACCAGATAGGTATTCAGCACATCGGTCTCGCAATAGTCGCGGATGCGCCCCAGTTCACCGGCGAGATAAGCGTCCCAAACGAGGCTCCCCGCCATGCCCATCTTGCCCGGCTGGCCCAGCAGCAGGGCAATGTCCTGCAAGGGCGCGACCGCGCGTCCCTGGAAACCCGACAACACATCCATCAGATCGGTATGGCGCCAGTGAAAGCGCGACAGGTAGTTGTTCCAGCGAAACCCGCTGTCCTGTTCGCCGACATCCCAGTAACGCGGGGCGGCAATCCCATGCAACAGCGCGCGATAGTGCAGCACCGGCAGGTCGAAGCCGCCGCCATTCCAGCTCACCAGGGTGGGCGAGAAGCGCTCCAGCCCTTCGAAAAAGCGCTGGATCAACTCGGACTCGGAGGACTCCGGATCGCCCAGCGACCAGACCTTGAGTTGATCGCCGCGCCGCAGACAGACGGAAATGGCGACGATGCGGTGCAGGTGGTGGGGCAGAAACTCATCGCCGCCGGTCTTCTGGCGGCGTTGGTGGAACATGATGCGGGCGACGTCCTCATCGGACAGCCCCTCGGTGTCATACAGCCGCCGCCCGCCCGCAGTGTCGGGCACGGTTTCGATATCAAAAACAAGCAGGTTCACGAATCGTCCTCGCGGATCGCTCAGGCGGGAAACACACCGGTGGAGAGGTAGCGGTCACCGCGATCACAGACGATGCCGACGAGGGTGGCGCCACGGACTTCCTGGGCCACGGTCAGCATGGCGGCCACGCAGCCCCCGGAGGAAATGCCGGCGAAGATGCCTTCCTGAGCCGCCAGCGCCCGGGTGGTCATCTCGGCCTTGTGCTGGTCCACGTCGATGATGCGATCCACATCCGCAGGATCGAAGATGCGCGGCAGGTATTCGGTCGGCCAGCGGCGAATCCCCGGAATCTGGGCGCCGGCGGCGGGCTGTACACCGATGATGCGGATGCGCGGGTTTTGTTCCTTCAGGTAACGCGACACGCCCATGACGGTGCCGGTGGTGCCCATGGAACTGATGAAATGGGTCACCTTGCCCTGGGTATCGCGCCAGATTTCAGGTCCCGTGGTTTCATAGTGCGCCAGCGGATTGTCCGGGTTGGCGAACTGATCCAGGATCTTGCCGCGCCCCTCGGCCACCATCCGGTCGGCCAGATCCCGCGCGCCTTCCATGCCGGCATCGGCCGACACCAGGATCACCTCCGCGCCGAAGGCCTTCATGGTGGCCACGCGCTCGCTGCTGGCGCTCTCGGGCATGATCAGAATCATGCGGTAACCCTTGATGGCCGCCGCCATGGCCAGCGCAATGCCGGTGTTGCCGCTGGTGGCCTCGATCAGGGTGTCACCGGGGCGGATATGCCGTCGTTCCTCGGCATGCCGGATCATGGAAACGGCCGGGCGATCCTTCACCGAGCCAGCCGGATTGTTGCCCTCCAGCTTGACCAGCAAGGTATTGTCGGTGGCCTGTCCCAGGCGCTGCAGACGCACCAGAGGCGTGTTGCCGATGAAGGATTCGATGGTGGGGTAGGTCATGGGGCGATTGTACGGCATGGCATCGGACGGTAAAACGTCCAGCGCGCCCGGTTTGCC